>NZ_CP108465.1 GCF_036226405.1 Streptomyces sp. NBC_01260
CCGGGAGTTGAGGGGGGCCCGCGCGCAGCGCGTCCGGCAGGGCGCGCGCAGCGCGCGGGACAGTTGACGGGGTGTCGAGTGCGACTAGTGGGGCCTCTGGTACGGGAGTTAGGGAGTGCTTCGCACTTCCTGGGCGGGTCCGCTGCGCTCCCTCGCCTGACGGTCCTTCCGGCTGTGCCTCCAGGACCGTTGGGGCCCGCTGGCGAGGGCCTGGCTGGCTACGAGGGGTGGGGGTCGCTCGTTCGTGTGGGTTTCAGTATAGCGCGCGCATCAGGTTGATACAGTATGTACCGTTGGCGGAAACACGGGATACCCCCCACCCACCCGAACGGGGTGCGCCTTTTGATAAATGGTCAGCACAGGAATTCGGTCCACCCACTCCACGCGAGGAATAACGAATTGGGAAGCTGTGGACCCGAGCCACAGAACGGGACCTCAGATATCGGAAAGACTGAATTCCGGCGTGCGGAGGTACCGGAGTCGAACGGCCCCCCAGGGCCGGGCGGCGGAACCGACCACCGGCACCGGCCACGCTTCCTCGCTTTTGAGCGTCACGGTCGGCACCACCCGAGACTCAGAGCCGCTGCTGCTGTCCACGACCCGCACCGAGACGCGGTGCCGCACGCGAAGCCAGCTCAGCCACAGAGGTCGGCCCCCTCGATCCGGTGGTTTTCGACGGCGACACACCCGTTGCTGCCAACTGCTTGCCCCGTACGCGCCAAGGCCTGTCGGCCGGGGTTCGAGTGGTGGTTGAGCTCTAGTGACACATAAGAGCGTTCCGGGCTGAAACCGGCTCTGACCTGCGGTGATGCGAAACCGTTTGTTCTAGATCTCCAGAACAAACGGTTTCTGGGTGTTCTGGAGATCTAGAACAAACACCCTCCGTACTTGACGGGGCATCAGGTGACTGTGAGCCACCGTTTGTTCTGCCCCTCCAGAACAAGCCGGTTTACTTAGTGCTACCGTGCTTCCCGAAACGTTGATCATCTTTGGAGACTGTGCTGATGGAACAGCTGCCGATCGTCCGCCCCGGCGAGCGCGTGGTTGCGCGGTCGGACGGCAAGGGCGGCTTGATCCTGGGCGTGGAGAAGATCAAGGGGCGCGAGTTCGCCGCGAGCGCGGAGTGCAGCGGCTACGTGCTGGACGCCCGGCTGCTGATGGATGTGCTGGGCAGCCTGAAGATGCCCGGGAGCTGGTTCCAGGTCTGGTGCAAGATGGTGGCGCTGCAGAACGCCAACCGCGCCGACGATCAGCTTCGGGGCGCCGCCCGCGGCTTCGTGAAGACCAACCAGCGCGACCTTCAGGCCCGGTGCAACCTGTCGGCGGCCTCTGTGAACGAGGCCAGCCAGTTCTTCGCGCACATCGGCTGGATGCGGACCGCCAAGCGCGGAGTCCTCCAGCTGAACCCGTGGCTCACGGTGGCCGGCACCTCCGGCGAGCAGGAGAAGTGGCAGGCGCTCTGGAACAGCGCGAAGGGCCCGGCCTGCGTCATCCCGCACTCCGACTACCCCACCGAGTGGCGCCAGGCGCGGGAGGCGGAGAAGAAGCTCGCTGAGTCCGCCCGCCGCAAGGAAAAGGTCGTCACGCTCCGGCAGCGGCGTCCCGTACGCAAGGCGAGCGCATGACCTCGCGCGGCATATGCTCGTTACAGCGTCTCGACCTGATCGGAAGTGGTGAGGCTCCGTGAGCAGCTCTTACGTCCCCAGCCCTCCCACAGAGGCCCCCGTCACGATCCCCCGTGACGTCCTGCGCCTCCTGGCCCTGGTCGACGTCTCCACCGCCGGCCGCCGCGTCCTGGATCAGCTGCTGTACCTCAGCGACCCGGAGACCGGCACCGCCTCGATCAGCCAGAACGAGATGTGCGTCGAGCTGGGCGCGAGCAAGCCGACCGTCAACCGCGGCTTCAAGGAGCTACGCGAGTGCGGACTCGCCTGGAGCCTTGAGGACGGCCTCTACCAGCTCCACCCGCTGCTGACCGGCGGCGCGGTCTCCTCCCCCGTCATGCAGGTCCCGGAGATCAAGGCCGCCGAACCCGGCCGCTTCACCGAGCAACGCCGGGCCCGGTTCGCCGCGCAGATGGCCAACCTGGCCGCCACAGGCTGACCGCCCCACCGAAGGTCCAAGGCGCCGCACCCCTGGTGCGGCGCCTTCTTCATGTCCTCCCACAGCCGTGCCGGTAGCACTACCTAAACCGCCTTGTTCTGGAGGAGCAGAACAAACACGAGCTGCTCCGCGATCGGCGCCGGACGGCTCGCGGTAGCACCAGGTGAACCGGATTGTTCTGGAGCAGCAGAACAACCGATGACGGCTCGGGGGCGGCCCGCTGCATGCAGCAGCTGTGCATGAATCTCGTGCGGAACATCGCAGAACCGCGAACTCATGCAGCACGGCCGGGACGGCTCGCCACCCTGCTGATGCCCCGGGGCAGCAGGCGCTGGCTGCATGCAGCAGGGCCCGTGCGACTACTGCGCTGCACTCCTCAGCGGACTTGCAGGAGGCGTCTTGCACCCCTCACCACCAGGAGCAGCAGGACGTCGCGGGCAGAGCAGCGCGATGGTGCTGCACCGGCTGGTGACGACCTTCGACTGCCGGGGCCCTGGCGGGAGCGGCCTTGCACCCCAATGTAGGTAAGTACTTGTAGTACCTATCTGCGGGTTGAACTTCCTTCCCCCTGAGAGCAGAGCTCGGGCCGGGAACAGCGAGGGTGCAGCTCCGAGATCGGGAGGCGTGGCGACGCGGTCGTGGCGCCGTTGCCGAGGGCCAAGCACTCCCCAGCCCGCTCAAACCGCTGTTCGCCGCTGTGAGCGCCTCTGGGGCCCTTGATCGTCGCTCGGGAGCCCGGAGGGCGGCAGAACGCCGCAGACGGCCGCCCAGCGCCGGGAAGGATCATGTGCGCCGGACGGCGACGGGGCGTCGGTACAGGTGAGCGGCAGATGATGATGCCCGCGCGGCGAGCTCCGCTCTCAGAGGGAAGAGAACTCAACCCGCAGAATAGGTACTACAAGTACCTACCTACATTGGGGTGCAAGGCCGTCTGCGGACCGGGCCCCGCACGAACCGCTGGCCATGGTTCCTGGATCGGCCACCCGGGCGATGGGTGCAAGGGTGCAAGGGCGGGTGTCGAGCGAGGTCACAGGTACTGGGCGAGGGTCTCGCAGTGCCCGAGGGAGGTTGCCGGCACTCCGAGATCGCCTTGGGCTGCGGTCCGCCGGGCCACGGCCATCGACGCCACCATGTTCTGCAGCGGGCTGTCCTCGCCGGCGGCAGCGGCTTCTTCGACCCGGGCGAGCAGCACGCGGTCGGCCTGGTCCAGGAAGTCGGACCACACACCGCCGGGTCGACTCCGGTCAGGGGCGTCAGCCACAGGTCGGCGTGCGACTGGAGCCGTCCCTCACGCGTTCGCCGACCGCGAGGATGTTGTCGGGCTTCAGGTCACGGTGTACGACTCCGGCGGCGTGCGCGGCCGCGAGCGCCTCGGCGACGGCCCGGCGGTCGGCGGGCCGCCCGCCCGGAGCGCGGCGGCCGGTGACCGTCCGCTGCCGCCATGGGGGCAGATCAGCCGTCAACCCCTGCGGCACCCGGGAATCCCCCGTCCGGGAGGGGTCAGGACTTGGAGCCGGTGAGGGCCGTGATCCGGATGGCGAAATGGCCGTACGCCTGCTGGGCGTCGGCGGCCTCGGTGAGTTCGGGGCCGCCGGTGATGCCGGCCGGGTTCTGCACGCAGGTGGTGGCGGCGGTCTCCATCCGGTTGAGCGTCTCCTCCCAACTGCTCTGCGCGTCCCCGTCGGGCAGCCGCCGGAACGCCCTGGCCGTCTTGACGTGGTCGAGCACCTGCCGGCACTGCGCCGCGTCGCCGTTGCCGACAAGTTGGAGCAGGGTATGGATGTCGTCGCCGATCACCTTGGCCTGTTCCTTGCCGCCCTTGGCGGACCAGCTGGCCAGTGTCTCCTTGTCCTCGGAACAGCCGGCCAGCCCGGCGGCCAGCACTGCCACCGCCGCCAACGCGAGCGCCCCACGCGGGGCCCGGCGGGAACGAGCGTCCATCTGCATCTGAGTACGTCCTTCGTCTCGGCCGGACGGTCCAGGAATTGACCCCCCGTCAGTCGAGGAGGACGCCTGCGCGGGCCCGCCGGTTCGCCGCCCGCCCGACGAACGGGATCGGCGAGGCGAGACGCGGCGTGACGGGGCGGCTCGGTGGAGAGGGATTGTCCGGTGCCACTGAACCTTGAGCGGTTGCCACTGAAGTTTGACCGGCACCACGGCGCCCGGCGACCGCTGTCTGGGACACTCGTTCCATACCTGGTGCCAGACAACAAGATTCCAAGTCCTTGCGGTCCATGCGGCTTGCCACCTGGATCTTTCCCGTGGACATCGACGGTAGCCAACGACAGTCGTGGTCCGAGTGGACGAACTGGCGGATGTTCGCGCTGCTCCTCTCGGGGCCGGTCATGCTGATTGGTGCGTTCACTGCCCGAGGCCCCGGAGTTACTTGGTGGGAACGAGGTGGTTTTGCTGCGGTCGGCGCCGCCGTATCGGCAATCTTGGTTCGCGCGGTGATCGGGTACAGGCGGCTGACAGTCTCCACTCGGCAGGGTCCGAAGACGTAGCAGCAGGCTGACGTCGACGTCTGCCGGTGCCCCCGCTGCCCGTGCAAGTCGCCCCGAGTCCCAGCTGGTCAAACTTCAGTGGCAGGAAACAACCGTTCGTCAAAGTTTGGTGGCAAACGGTCAACGTTCAGTGGCGCCGGACAGGGATGAGCCTGCCGGCGTGGCCCCGGAGCTGACCTGTGACGATGCTTCGGCCAGAGAGTCGTGGAAGGCCACAAAGTCGGTGGCATTGGTAGCACTCCGGCCGAACCCGGCCCGCAACTACGCTCCGTACTACTCACAAGTGCGCGGGATGTTCAATCTTGGGTATCACGCTCCACCCCCGAAAACGGCCTCTGGAGAGCCCTACGGCCCCGAGAAACGAACAAACAGGGCCAAAACTGGGGCAGCGTGACACGTAAGATCTGACATCGCGAAGGAGCGTGACAGTCACTTTCCGTCAGCGTGACACCGGCTCTGGGCCCGCAGGCAGTCGGCCGGTGGTGCTCTTCCCAGCGCACGACGACCACCTCCTGGCCGTCGCTCACGCCGGGCTTCCTTCGGCGCAGGCCGGGACGCGGACGAGGAAGTCGGCGAGCTGCGCGGTGGCGGCCGGGTCGGCCTGGGCGAGCCGGGCCGCGAACGCCAGCTGGTCGACGCCGACGCCGACGCCGGGGACCAGGCGGGCGAGTTCGGCGAGCAGCGCGGCGTGGGCGAGCACCGGCGCGGGCAGAAGGCCGGCGGCATCCTCGCGGGCGGCCGGGTCGCGGTAGTGCCCGAGGTGCGCGGCCAGGGCGTACGCGAACCAGGCGTCGACGTCGACCTGGACGTAGGACCCGGCGCGGCGGGTGAGTTCGTCGCGTACGGCTTCGTCACCGTGGCGGGGCTCGGTCTGCTCCAGTGTGCCGAGCTCGCGCAGCGCCTGGAGCTCATCGGCGCGGGCCGCGATCCGGGCGGCTTCGCGCAGCTCGGCCTCCCGGGCGGCGGCGGCCGCGGCGGCGGCGAGCTCGGCCCGGACGACGTCGTCGGCCTCCGGGGCGTAGACGGTGCCCGGCGCCGCGTCGGCGAGCAGCTGGGTGAGGCGCTCCCACTCCGCGAGCTCCGCCCGGCCCCGGACGTCGTCGCCCAGATCCTCGTGCCGTGAGTTCTGCCGGGCGTCGAACCGGGCTTCCTCGAGGGCCGCCGCGACGGCTCCGGCGTCCATGCCCTTCGCCCGGCGCCGTACGACGCGACGGCAAGCTGCGGGTCCAGGAGCCGCAGGATCTGCTTGACCGTGGGCTCTGCGCGGTGCAGCTGCTCATACAGCGCTCGGTCACCTATGTAGTCGCCCGGCCTTGTACTGCGTTCGTAGCGCAGGGCCAGGTCAGTAAACGCCTCAAGCTGCTGTCGCATCCAGTCTCGATCCACGGCCGCATCCTAGGAGCGGTGTCTGACAGTCTCTGTCCCACCAGCTCGGCAAAGCCAGGAGCAGCAGCACGGGCCCGAACCCATAAGGCGGTTCGGGCCCGTGCTGCGGGGCGATCTACAGGTCGAACTCGAGGTGCTCGATGTCCGTGATCCGGACCTCGTCCAGGCTTCCGGCGCGGCGGCCGCCGTCCTGGAAGTAGACCTCCTTGAGTGCTTCGGCCGCGATCTCCTGGAGGCGGGCGTCGCCGGCACCCTGCTCCTGGGCGTCGAAGAGGCGGGCGGCATAGACGGGTGGCAGGGCGACGGTCAGGTGTCGGATGCGGTTCTCGTCCGTCGAGCCGATCGGCGCGGTGTAGCCCATGCGGGCGCGGGTGTCGATGACGATGCCGCCCGTGGACGCCGCCTTCGCTTTGGCCTTGGCCCGGATCTGCGGCTGCCACCGCTTCTTCACCTCGCGCTCTATGCGCGCGGCGAGGTCGGGGCGGGGCTTTTTGATCTGGTCTTTCACGTATCGCTCGACGGTGCGCTGGGAGACCCGCAGCATCTGGGCGACCGCCTTGGTGCCGCCGAGCTGCTTGACCAGGTACCGCATCTGCGGGCCCGCGCTCTTCGGCGCCGGGCGGGTGAATGCCTTCTGTACCGCGGTGTCCAGGCCGTCCCCGATCAGGCTCATCGTGGCCTTCTCCTACTCTCCGTTGTCGACGTCGGTGACGGTGCCGTCCTTGATGGACCGGGCGAGGTTGAGCTCCGGGGCGTTGAACCGCTCGCGGACTTCCTCGCCCCACAGCACGGTCTGGGTGCCTTCGTGCTTGACCAGGCCGGGGTTGATGCCGAGCTTGAAGCCGCCGGGCAGCGGCTTGCCCTCCCGGTAGGGCACGAAGTCCAGCGGCGAGGGCCCGGCGGCGGCGTAGACGACGCAGTCGGACAGGATCGCGATCGGGTACTGGCCGGTGAACGCCGCGTGCTTGACGATCTTCCTATGGAGGTTGATGCGGGTGCGGGAGATGACCGCCGCCCGGATGTCCGGCCGCCACGTCGGGCGCTCCAGGGCCCGCCACCGCTCGCCCGGCCGCCAGCCCTCCCCGCGCGGACGTTCGCGCAGCTTGCCCAGGCCGCCCTTGACCGTCGCCTTGATCGCCGAGACGACGATTCCCAGCTCCGGGTCGCGTTCCTTGTAGCCGTCCATCGCGGCGAGGAAGTCGGCCGGCGACAGGTCGGCGTCGACGCCGAGGTCGGTCATCGTGGCGAGGTAGGCGTCACGCAGCCGCTGGTACCAGCCGTCCAGGTAGCGGCCGTTCTCGTACCGGACCCACGCCTCGATCGGCGTCACGTCGTAGCCGAGCTCCTGGGCGTAGGCGACGGTGGGCGTCGCGTACCAGGCCGGGCCCGTCGGGCGGTCGCCCTTCGGTGTGAACGGGGAGGGCAACAGGCTGCCGTCCAGCTCCACCCGCTCCTTGCCGACCTTCACCTTCGACAGGTCGACGTGGGACAGGTCGACCAGCCACGAGCCGGGTAGCTTCGGGTCGAACACCGGGTTGGTGACGTGCGTCGGCTCCCCGAGGCCGACGGTCAGCCCGTTCGCGCCGGCGGCGAAGGCCATGTTCACGTCCAGGCCGACCAGGTAGCGCAGGGTGCACTCGTCATCGGTCATCGGCCGCGCCCAGTCGTACGCCTCCTCGAACAGCTTCTCCGCCGGGCCGCGCACGTGGAAGCGCGGCAGCTCCAGCTTGTTGAGCACCGGGTGCCCGTCCGGGGCCTCGCACGGCGCGCAGTCCACCGGGTCCTTGCCCAGCGACCCGGGCGTCTTGCTCTCGGCCTGCCGCAGGACGCCGGTCTCTTCATCGCGTACGGCGTGGGTCGGCGGGTGCAGCGCGGTCATCAGCTCCAGGCCGGTGACGGCGGTGGAGCCGCGCGGCGTCATCACCCTCGACGCGTACACGCCCAGGACGCGGGCGAGCTCCGCCGGCGGAAGCTGGGCGGCGGCGCCCCAGAACCGGGGGTCCAGCGCGTTCCACGACGGGATGCACAGCTGCACGCACTGGCGGTCCGAGCCCTTGGCCGGACGGTAGATCCGCGCCCACGGCCCGAACCCGCGCTTGGTCAGCTTCCAGTCCGCGCGGGTCAGTTGCTTGATGACCTTGTGGCCCTCCGGGATCCGCCCGGCGTTCTTCTCCTCCTCCGTGAACGCGACGGGCAGGCCGTAGCGCTCGCACGCGGCCGCGGTGAGCACGAGCAGCGGATCGGCGGGCCGTCCCGGGCCGGACAGCTTCGGCTGCCCGAGCTTGGCCTCCTTGAGGGTCCAGTCGACCAGGGACGGCAGGGACTTGGCGGGCACGTCCAGGACCAGGCCGCCGACGCAGTACGCCAGCACCTTCCCGTCCTCGACATCCACGACCGCCAGCGGACCGTTCTCGAACCGCGGGTCCACCTCGCCTGCCGGAGTTCCGGCCGGGGCCGCCTTCTTCGCACCCGGACGACGCGACGTCGACGACGTCGGCCCGGTGGTGCGCGCCGGACGCGGCGCAGCGGCGACGGGAGCAGGGGTCTGTGTGTTCTCGGTTTCAGTCATGTCCGCAGCCTCGGGCGCCGGGCCTGTGGATAGAGGCCGCGCTTTCGCCGGGACGGGCACGGCGGTGAACGCGGCCGGCACCGCAGCGTCAGCGGCGGGCACGGCCGCGGCGGCCGGGGCGGGGTAGAGCTCCGCGAGCCTGTCCAGCAGCCGGGCGTAGGCGTCACGCTCCGGCGGGCGGGGCTCGGTCTTGCCGGACTCCCACCCGCTGACCGTGGCCCGGCGCACCTTCAGTGCGGTGGCCACTTCGTCGATCGTCAGGCCGTGGGCGGAGCGCAGCCGCTTGCGCTCCGCCGGCGGCGGGAGCGTGGCGCGGGACGCGAGCAGGGCGTCGACCGCGTCGAACAACTCGGACATGGGTTACCTCCTGACTCGCACCCTACCCCATGAAGCGTACGATACCCGTACGTTTGGCGTACGAATCGCGTGCAAAACGGAGAGGTGGCGGCGCTTCCTGGAGATGTACGGCACGCTCGCCTGCTGTCCGGTCCCAGCGAAGTCGAGGCAGTCCCGCTCAAGTATGGGTTGTGGACTTCACCTACGTGGCCACCTGATCCGGAGTCTCTACCGAACCCGGAACGGTTCAAGCTGCCCGAGACCACCCCGCTGCCCGTCCTCGTGCGCACCGCGAAACTTCGCTGGCGCATCGAGAACGACTACCGCGAGATGAAACAGGCCCTGGGCCTGGCCCACTTCGAAGGCCGAACCTGGCCAGGCCGGCACCACCACGTCACTCTCGTCCCGGCCGCACACGCCTTCTGCACCCTGCAACGACTGAGCCGATCCCCAAAAGAGACGGCGTCGGCCTGAGCCTCCACCGAGTCGTCCGCGAGCTGCAGACACTCCTCGCGACCTGGACCGGCGCCTGCCCCACCTGTCACCGCGACATGCCAGACCCCGCACCCACATGACCAAGCACTACTAGGACTCTGCGTCGTCCAGGAGCCCGTCGGCGACTGCCCGCAGGATGGTCGCCAGCGATGCACGGGCCTGAGGGGTCAGTGTGCCCTTCAGGTCCGCGGTAACTGTGTCGACCCCACGGCTGAGCACGAAGTAGCGCTGAATGAACGCACTGCGTTGGGCGGAGTTCAGCTTCTGGAAGGCGGTGTCCATGAGCGTGGCCCCGTCGTCCCAAGGCGGCCCGGGGGGGGCGTACGGCTCGCGTTCATCGTCGGTCGTGTGGCTGGGCCGTGGCTCGGGAACGCGGTTCTGAGGGGGTGCATCATGGTCGTCCGGCCCGTCCGGACCTTCGTCTTCTGCGCTACGTTTCGCGCCGGCCGCGGCTGGTGTCAAAACCGGGTTTTGAAGCTGCTCGTCGTTCGCAGTGCTCTTCCGCTCCTTGCGGGGCTTTCTGGGCTGAGAGCTCTTGAGGATCTCCTCTGCAGCCTTGGCCTTCTGCGCCGCAGGGTCCTTGATCCTGGAGATCTGCTGTGCCGTCTTGACCTTGATCTGCTTGTTGTCGACGACGTCGCGGAGCTCTGGTGTCAGGTTGAGCAGGGTCAGCCTGTTGGAAACGTACATCTGGGACTTCCCGATGCGCTCCGCGACCTTCTCCTGTGAACCATGACGCTCCACCATCCGCTGCAGGAACTCCGCTTCCTTATACGGGGGGATGTTCTTGCGGTGGATGTTCTCGATGATGACGGCTTCATCGACCTTGTCGTCCTCCGCGTGTCCAAGACGGTCCCGGACTCGGATCTCGAACTTGGTCCAGCCAAGCTGCTTGGCTGCGTGGTAGCGCCTGTTGCCGAGAACGATGACCCAGTCGGCGTCCCCCAATGATTCGGCGTGCTCTGGCTTGGCCTGCCGAAAAGCGGCGCTCGACATCGCCACGGCGGGCTGCAGCTGGCCTACTGAGCGCATGGAGCTCTTCAGCTCACGGAACTCTGCATCCTCATCCGTGTAGTCGAGGTCCGTACGCGGGTTCCCGGGGTTGCCGATGACGGTGTGCATGTAGACGGTGGTCGGCGGCGCTTCGGGGGCAGCAGCTCGCTCGGTCGTCCTGTCGCTCTTCGTGGCCTTTCCAGGGCCATCGAGCAGTTCTGCCCAGGGCTTTTTCGTTGCCATCAGCGGCGGTCCTTCTTGCCTGCTCCGAGCTCCAGGGCCAGCTGGTAGAAGTCCTCTCGGGCCTCCATGGCCACGCGGTTCTTCTTGTACTGGGTGACGACCGTTCCTTCGAGGGCTGCCCGGGTGTGGACCTTGTAGTGACGGATGACCGTGTTGGCCAGCTTCCATCCCTGGCTCCGGACGAAGTCCTTGGTCTGCTCAAGATCCGATTCGCCGTCGCGGGGGTCCCAGTTGTTGATGACGACGAGGTAGGGGATACCCAGCGGCTTGACGACTTCTTCGATGGTGTCGCGGGTGGGCATGAAGCCGAGGGGCTCAGGCTCGACCGGGACGATGATGTCGTCAGCGTTGGCGAGGACGGAGCGCATGGCGTCGGCGGCTGTGCTCTGGCCGAAGGGGTCGCCAGCGTCCTCCTTCTCGTCCTCGGGGAGGTCCATCCATCCAGGGGTGTCGATGAAGGCGTGCCGGACCTTCCGAGATTTCTTCAGCTGCGCGAAGAGTTCGAGGTCGTCTCTGGAGTTGATCTGTTCGAAGGAGAACGGCAGATCCTCGCCTACTCGCTCTGACCACCAGGTAGTCGAGCCTTGAGGGTCGGCGGAGACTGCGGCAACGAAGTGCGGATCGCCGTCTGGGGCCTGGCCCAGCACATGGGCGGTGATGGCCGCTGTGTTCACAGTGAGGGTCGACTTGCCGACCCCACCCTTGCGGTTGATGAGCGCGGTAATCCGTGCCATGGGTGGTACTCCTGATGCTCCGTATGCTTCCCGGCCCAGGTGGGTCGGTACTAGCGGACCGAAACAGGATGCCACGAGCGACTTGGCAATGGGCACCTCGGCGTGCCGTTCAAAACCGGGTTTTGAAGCCGCGGCAGCTTTCGCTGCCCCAGTGGCTGGCCGGGCGGCACTTCAAAACCCGGTTTTGAAGTGCCCTGTGGGGTCGTCGTCCAAGGCGGTCACTGCGTACGCAGACGTGTGTCACCTGGCGCAGAACGCAGAGAAGGGCCGGGCCGCGGTGTCACGCCCAGTCCAGGCCGAGTGCTGCGAGTTCGGCGAGCTGATTTGGCGCGAGCTTGTTTCGCCTTGCCCGGGTGTTCGAGACCCATACTCCGAGTTGACGGGTGTCGGTTCCGGGTGGCCGTTGATGACGGTCTCTTCGAGGTGGGCGCGGAGGACTGGTCTGTGCGGGCTTCTCGTCCGACTGCCGTGGGCCGCGGACAGGTTCTTCCAGAACCGGGCGTCCGCGATCGACCAGGTCATGCCGAGCTCGTTCAACAGGTCGGTGCGCCAGGCTGCGGGGCGAGTCCGAGGACGGAGCCGCCCTTCCCGCGGGCGGGGGTGGTCCTCAGGCGCATTCGCTCGATGCTCATGTCGTCATGAGCCCTGAGCCCTGAGTCCTTGGAGCGCGGCTCCAATCTGACCGAACGACCCGCGCATCGCCCGCTCCAGGACGCCCGGCGCCACTGCTTCGTCCTCGTCGCCCTGGTCGTCCTCCAGGCCCTGGGCGGGAGGTCGGCGTACGTTGCGAACACGACCGCCGGACCCTTTTGCCCGACTGCTCGCCGCGCCTCGACCGTTTGCGTCAGCAGTTCCAGGGTCGGCGCGATGACCGACGCGCCCGTCCGGAGCCATCCGCAGGGCAGCCGTCGCAGCAGCGATCGTCTTGCCTCAGCCTGATGCGGCCGAAGCGAAAATCCACTCAGCGTCACCACTCCTCACCCCCCGATCGAAGCGCGAGGGGGAGTCAATCCACAACCGTGAGATGGTCCGGCAGGAGGGGAGGGCAGGTCGACCGTGCAGGGGCTGGGCGTTCGGTCCCTGCGTTCGGTCCCTGCGTTCAGTCCCTGCCAAAAACACCAGGTCAGAGGCTGTTTACCCTGCGGATCAGGGACTGAAGGGACTCAAGTTGAGGGTTATAGCGTGAATACGTGTGCGCGTACACGCGGGCGCATGTATCTAGTCTTACTTATTACGTGCTGGCTGATAATTAGGAAGTTCAGTCCCTTCAGTCCCTGATGGAGGCATGAAACATGTCCTGACCTGCGCAAACGTTGAGGGACTGAACGGAGGGACTGAAGGCTGGAGGCCAGCCCTGAGCCCCTTGAGGCACTTTCGTAGCCACTCGAGACCGACAGAACCTGCCTCCCCCGGGAGTGCTTCCCCCTGGTAGGAGTGATCCGTGAAGGGACTGAAGGGACTGAGGACTCGGATAGCGGCGCGCGGGGGAGTCGACCCACCCACGAATACGGAGGGCAGCCGCCTACACTCATTCCGAAAGACAGTCCCTTCAGTCCCTATTGCAGGTACAGAAAGCGGTTGACCAGCCACTTCCCCGTAGGGACAGCAGGGACCGAAGGTCTGCAACCTGATGGACGAGGACAACTACGTGCAGCGCTGCGGCGAGACGAGCCCTTCCGGCCTTCCTGGCCGGATCGTGCCTCCGATTGTGCTGGCTCGCTGGTGCGCAGGAAACGGATGGCCAGTACACCCGCTGGCGCCCGGGATGAAGACCCCTCTGGGAAACTGCCCGGACTGCAAGGCCCAGCACCACGACCCCCGAACGTGTCCTTGTCCCAGTGCCGGCCGCCCGTGCCATGGCTTTCACGCCGGCACCACGGACCCGCGGAGCATCGACAGTTGGTGGACTGCCAGCCCCAACTCCGGAGTGGGCGTCGCCTGCGGACCAGCCAACCTCATCGTGATCGACATCGACGCCCACAGCGCCCCCGTTCCCGACCGAAGCCGTCTTCTGCCAGGGATCCCGATCCATGACGCGGTCGACCTCAGAGGCCTCGCTTCAGGCTTCGACACCATGGCGCTCCTGGCCGCATACCGGCAGGAACCCGACCCCGCCCAAGACACCACCACCTTGCGGGTGCGCACCCCTTCAGGCGGGCTTCACGTCTGGTACCGGCTTCCTGCTTACAAGGTTCGGTACCGATCGTCCGCGGGATCCAGCCCGAAGGTCGCGCTTGCCTGGCAGGTCGACGTACGAGCCGAAGGCGGCTACATCGTGGCCCCCACCACGCGCACCAGACAGGGAACGTACGAGCCCCTGGGAACCGTCCGGTTCCCCGCGCCTCTCCCTGCCTGGCTCGCGAACGAGCTTTCCCGCACTGGACACGTTGTCAGTCCCCGGCAAGCCCCGCCCGCCGTCGTTCCCCCTGCCCGAGGCTCTCGAAGGCCGGCGGCCGCACACCGGGTCCTCGACCCGCTGCTCGACGAAGTCGCCCGGTGCGGGACTGTCGCGGAAGGCGCCGCGTTCACCGAGAAGCTAAACCGAGCCGCCTTCACCGCCGGCGGGCTCACCGCTGCCGGGCATCTGGAGGAATCCGCTATACGCGAGCTGCTGACCGCTACCGCGCACGCGGCCAGGCCCCATCAGCCATCCCAGAACGAGAAGATCATTCACGACGGTCTCGCAGCAGGGGCCGCCCGACCGCTCCACCTCAAAGGACGCTCATGAGCAGCAGCGCCGAAAGCCCGCGCTTTGACGCAACTGCCGCCGCTCAGCAGATGCTCGCCCTCGAAGCCGTCGCTGAACCCCTCCCAGCCCCAACACCACCGTTTCCCACCCAGACCGTTGCAGAGATGGTGCACACCCCCACAACGGGCCTCCAGCCCGGCGAAATCCCGGGAACCCTCACCGACCGAGGTAACGCCAAGCTGTTCGTCCGTCTCTACCGCGACCAGTTCCGCCACGTAGAAGGCCTTGGCTGGTACTCCTGGGACGGCTACCGGTGGAAGCGCACCGGAGGTGAGAAGGCTGCCCTGTGGGCTGCGGGGGAGATGGCCGAGGAGATCCCGGACGCCGACCCCCGAGGCCTGTTCAGCGACCGGGAACTCCTCCACCACAAGAAGCGCACCATGTCGACCACCGGCATGAAGGCGCTCCTCACCCAGGCCAAAGCGTCCCCCGACCTCTCGTTGGATCCCGATACCCTCGACGGTGACCCGTACGCCCTGTGTACGCCCGACGGCGTGGTCGATCTCCGCAGCGGCCGTATCCGCAAGCCGGATCCCACCCGGGACTTCCATTCCCGGGCCACCAGCGTCGCCCCTCAGGACACGCCGACCCCCCGCTGGCACCGTTTTCTGGACGACACGTTCGGCGAGGATGCCGAAGGCAGGGAGATGGTCGACTTCCTGCACCTGCTGCTCGGCTACTCGATCACCGGTGACGTCGGGGCCCAGGTCCTGCCCTTCCTCCACGGCCAGGGAAAGAACGGCAAGTCCGTCCTCCTCGACGTGATGATCCAGATCCTCGGCGACTACGCCGATGCAGCCCCACCCGGTTTCCTCATGGACCGAGGCGCCTTCTCCGAGCACTCCACCGAGCTCACCGAACTCCACGGGCGACGCCTGATCGTGTGCAGCGAACTCAAGCCGAACGACCGCTTCGACGAAGCCCGTGTCCGGCTCCTCACCGGAGGGGACAAGATCAAAGCCCGCCGGATGCGGCAGGACTACTTCTCCTTCACCCCCACCCACAAACTGTGGCTCCTGGGCAATCACCGCCCCGAGGTATCCACCGGGGGCTTCGCGTTCTGGCGCCGCATCCGCCTGCTTCCCTTCGAGCGCATCGTCCCCGACGAACGTAAGATCGACAATCTCGCCGTGGAACTCGTCGAGGACGAAGGGCCCGGCATCCTGCACTGGCTCACCGAAGGCGCCCGCCGCTACCTCGCCACCCGCGACACCCTCGCCGGCCCGGACCGCGTCCGTATCGCGACCACGGCCTACGCCAATACCGAGGACCACATCGGCCGCTTCCTGACCGAGTGCTGCATCCACGACCCGGACAACAACGAGCTCCGCGCCGAACAGGGCCTTCTCTACGCCTCATACAGCAGCTGGTGCGCGAACAGCGAAGGCATCCGCCCCGGCACCGCCCGAGCCTTCGCCACCCGGGTCCGCCAGGAAGTCGGACTCGCCTCACCAGCCGACATGATCAAATCCAACGGCCGCAAGTTCTACCCCAACCTCGCCCTGGCGGCCGAAGAATGAACAACCAGCACGCAGACCAGCCTCCGCCGGCACTGAGCCTCCTGCACCAGGACATCGGCCCGTTCTACGATGGGAGGGCGCTCCGCCGCCTGCAGCTCCTTCCCGAACCCCAGGACGCCCCCACGAGCCCGAGCCCTCAAGACGGCGGGCACGACTGCCTGGCCCCATCCCAGGGAACAGATACAACACGCAGGCACCGACTCACCCGGTGCACGCCGACGAAGGAGAGGTCGCGGCCATGAGCTCGCTACTGACCGACAGTGACCTCACCCACGAAGCGAACGTGGTATGGCTCGAAGACCCCGAACACCTCGACTACGTCCGCCAGGCCCTGGACAAGACACCCCGCCGCAAGAACAAGCCCCGCTACGCCCGCGACGGCCGGATGATCGGCTACATCGAGCTCGGCGCCGACGCCGAAGCCGACCCGGACAGCGGCCTGTACCGACGCAGGGTGTTCTTCCTCCTGCCCCACGACCGGGACTCCGACCCCGAAGGGGTCTATCGCCAGGGCGCCCCCGGAGAAGCCGTCGACCCCCGGACCATCGAACCCAACCGCGTAGGAGAGAAGACCCCCCGTTCCCAACAGGGCAGCGTCGCCATAGCGGCCGCCGGCTCCTGAAGCAGCCCCGTGGGCACGACCGTGGGCACGGGGCTGCACCGAGACCTGACCCCGGACGAACCTGAGTAGCGTGTAACCCTGGATGGCCGGTCCGACGATCAAGGGGCGCCCGGCGAAGGTCGTGGCGGCCGCGGTGTGGGCGTGGCCCGTGAGGACGCCGGCGACTGTCGACTTCGAGCGGGCATCGCTCGGCAACGGCCTGCTCGAACTCGCCTGTTTCCGCATCGGCTTCCCCGGTCCCTGCGGGAGAACCTGCTCAAGAGGGTTTGTACTCCAGCGCCGTTCAAGGGTTTGTCCAATGCGGCTGCAGAGAGTGTAAGAGCGCACCTACGCAGGCAGCGGCTCACTTTCCGCACGGCCCTGAGGAGACTCCGTGTCCCAGTGCACTGACACGGGCGGTCCGGTGGCGGTAGCCGTGAGCACCGGCGAAATACTGCGGCATCCGGCGGCGGGGACCCATCTGCTGAACGAGCAGGAGCGCGGGCGCCTCACGCGTTTCTGCTCGGAGCAGGCAGCTCGGGACTTCCTCGCCGCACATGTCCTTGCCCGGTTCTGCGCGGGGTGGCTGCTGGGGGTTGCCCCGGCCGAGGTGCCCTTCGCCCAGCGGTGTCCGAGGTGCCACGGGACCGACCACGGCAGGCCGCTGCTCGTGGGCCGTCCTGACGTGCATGTGAGCCTTTCCCACGCCAAGGGAGTGGTGGCCGCGGTCGCCGGTCGTGTCTCGGTGGGCATCGATGTGGAGCTGCTGGGCCGCGCCCAGAGCCTCAAGGTCATGGACCGTGCGCTCACGGCTGCCGAACGTGCCCTGGTGACCGCCGAGGCAGACCCCAGCCGCGCCTTCCTGCGTCAATGGGTGCGCAAGGAAGCACTGATCAAGGTCGGAAGGACGCACCTGGGCGCCCTCAGCAGTCTCGACCTCTCGGAGCTTCCGCTCGACGACCGGGCGGACGGGACGCCTCTGCGCTTCGAGGACTTCTACCTCACGGATCTGACGGATTCCCGCCTGGGCGCCCTGGTTGCGGCGGCGGGCGCCCAACCTGTCCGCCTGGGCGCGGGGCTGCCGTCCACCACGCTCGGCCACGGTCCGGTCGCGTGACGCACCCGGACTGCGGCGTGTCCGGCTGATGCCTCAGCCCTTGGCGCTACGGGCGGGGCGCCCAGCCCGTAGCGCGTCGTCGGAGCCGCTGCCGTCGAGCTGGTGGAAGGCGGGGGCGTACGCCGTCGCGGATCGCACCCCGCTCCAGGCGACCGGCGCGGGTGCGGCCAATCGGGGAGGTCCGACCAAGTCACCTTCCGAGCCGGTCGGGCCCGGCGGGCACTGTCTGTGAGGTCCCTTGGGAGCGTGCTGTCTTCGCCCCCACCTTGCCGGGGGCGACAGTGCTGGGGTCCACGGCCTCCAGCGGGGAGCCGACCGAGTAGGGGCACTCGGGGTCGTCGGGCCGGTTGGGGCGGTCGTGCGGCAGCAGATAGAACGTACGGCGGGCGAACAGGCCGCTGTCCACGCGTCGCGGCGCCTTCGGCACGAGGTTGGAGTAGCCGATGAGACGACCGTCGCGCTCATACCGGGGCTTGCCCTTGCGGGTGTTGACCTTGTCCAGGGCCTGGCGGACGTAGTCGAGGTCGTTCGGGTCCTCCAGCCACACGACCTCGGCCTCCTGGGCGACATCGCCTTCCTGGGGCAGTGCGCTCATCGGGCCCTCCTGCATGCGGGCGGCCGCGGGTCGGCCTGCTGGTGTGTCGTTCGCGAGGCTGGTGCCCCAAGGGGCGGTGCTCCGCCCGGAACGTCCGCCTCCATCGTACGGGTGCCCGAGAATCTCGGGCAGGGCGCAGTCCGTCATCGTGCGCCCCCCTCGGCTGCGCCCTCCGGGAGCAGCGCGATTCCCGGGTAGAGCTTGGTCGCATTATTTTTGATCATTTCCGCTGGTGAGGCCAGGCCGAGTTCCTGGCGGATGCGGCTGGCGAAGGCGCGCGATGTGGAGAAGCGAATGCCTTCATCGGCGCACCAGCGGCAGTAGGTCTCGTACAGCAGCTTCTGCTCGACGCGGAGATCGGGGTTGGGGCCCTCGCCCTCGCCCTTGGTGCATCGTTCGGTCAGGAACCGCCCGATGTGGTCTTCGGTGGTTTCGTACGCGGCCGTGGCAATCTGTACGGAGGTGGGTCCGGCGAGCGGGTCACGGGTGGCCAGGTAGCGCTGGGCGCCTTCGATGAGCCACTGGAGGATGCCGGGGCCCTCGTCAGCGACGAGTTCGGCGGCGAGGTTGTCGATCTTCCGTGCGTTGGGAACACGCCGCTCGAACGGAATGATGCGCATCCGGCGCCAGAACGCGTGCCCGCCCGTGCCAACCTCGGGGCGATGGTTACCGAGCAGCCAGAGCTTGTGGGTCGGGGAGAAAGTGAAAAAGTTCTGCCGCATACGCCGCGCGGTAATGGTGTCACCGCCCGTCAGCAACTTGACCCGGGCTTCGTTGAACTTGTCATTGGGCCTGAGCTCGCTGCACACCACGACGCGCCGGCCGTGGAGTTCGGTCAGTTCGGTGGAGTGCTCGGTGAACTTGCCCTTCTCCATCAGGAATCCCGGCGGCGCCGCATTCGCGTAGTCGCCGAGGATCTGCGTCATGACCTCCAGGAGCACGGACTTGCCGTTGGCCCCGGAACCGTACAAGAACGGCATCACCTGCGCGCCGACGTCGCCGGTGATGGAGTAACCGAGCAGCAGATGCAGGAACCGGGTGGTCTCCAGCCCCTTGGCGTCGCCGCCGAAGGTATCCCGCAGGAAGCTGTCCCAGCGCGGAACCGGCATCTTGAGCGGGGCAACGGTGGTAGCGCGCGAATGCATATCGGTGAGCGGATCGGGCTTGCGCAGTTCCCCCGTACACAGGTCAACCACGCCCGAAGGCGTGCACAGCGCGTAGATGTCGCCGTCGAGTGTGTCCGGATACAGCCGAAGGCTCGGGGCGGACTGGGCCTGGAAGAGCATCGCCTTGAGGCCTGCGGTCGACTCGGAATGGCGCCGGTGCGCGGCCAGTTGACGGTCGGTGAAGCGGCCGGTGGGATCGTGCTCAGGGATCTGTTCGGCCATCTCTCCGGCCGCCCACACGGCGGTCTCCTCGCCACCCGTCAGCTTCCAACGGTACGTATCCCAGGAGTGCCAGCCCATACCGATGACGTACCGGAACCGGTCCTGGTATAGACGTGCGAACAGCTTGGCGTTGCCCCGGTCGGTGAGCGAGCCGGGCAGCAGGACTGCGGAGGCGACCGGCGGAGGGGCTGACCCGTCGCTCTGCCCGGGGGGCAGGCTCGGCCGGGTCAGGGCCGGGGAGAGGCTCTGCCTGCGCATCTGTCGTGCTGCGGCTTCGGCGTCGAAGCGTACAGGTTCGGCGCTCATGAGCATCCTCGAGGGGGGAGCGTGCGCTGCACGCCGGTGGACGGAGCGGACTCGATGATCATGGAGTTGCGGAGTTCCGTCGGGCCCAACGGGACTGAAGCTTTCACAGGGCAGAGAGCGTAGACCACCGAACCTGTTTCCTGAGAGGTTGCGGTAGTTGTTGGGAAAGTTGAGTCCCGTGGTGCGTGGTCCCGTCGCCGGAGGCTCGCGGCGACGGGACTGTTCAGTCCCGCGCAGGGTTCGGCCCCTTTGGACCCGTACGGAGAAAGTGCAGGTCAGACCCGTAAGCGCCCCAACTACGGGACTGACGGGGCTGGAGGTCGTAGTTATCAGCTACATAGATAACTTTAGAACACGCGTACGCGTGCGTGAGCGTATATTTCTTGCGTAGCTGATAACTACGACCTCCAGCCCCGTCAGTCCCGTGCCTCGTGGTGAAAACGCTCTGACCTGCGCTTTTATCAGCGGGACCGGGACGGGACCGAGCCCCGCGGGACTGAACGCTGTCTGCTGCTCCAGGTCTGCGGTCTGCTCGGCGGACCGGGCCGCGGGAGACGGCAGGGCGGGACGTACGCCACGGGTGCGCCGGCCGACGGTGCGGGCCGCACGTGATCCGCTGGCGGGGCAGTGCTCTTTGATGTTGAATGGCGGACGTCAGTACGGAAGCGATCAGTCGGCATGGAACGCGGCCAGGGGGCGGGAATCACGATGCGGAAGTCGTATCACGCAGCGCACATCTACATGATCGTGGGAGTGCTCTCGGGGCTCTTCTACCGCGAATTCACCAAGGCCGAGGACTTCACCGGCGACACCCAGCTGGCCGTGATGCACACCCACTTGCTGGCGCTCGGCATGCTGGTCTTTCTGATCGTCCTCGGTCTGGACAAGGTGTTCCAGCTCTCGGAGAATTCGAAGCTCTTCACGAGCTTCTTCTGGTTCTACAACGTGGGCATCGTGATCAGCGTCGGGATGATGGGCGTGCACGGCTCGATGACTGTCCTGGGTCACGACGACGTGCCGGAGGCGGTGCCGCTCATCGCGGGGCTCGGCCACATCCTGCTCACTGTCGGGCTCGTCCTGCTGTTCATCCGGATCGGCGATCGGCTGAAGGAGCTGAACGCGGCCAAGCAGCCGCCGGCCAGCGAGACGGAGCGCGCCACGACCTCGGTCTGACACCCCGGTCCCGAATCCGACGCCGAAGCCCCGCAGCAGCCCGCTGCGGGGCTTCGGCGTGTCCCGGGCCGCCGGCCGGAAGTGGAAGGAAGCCGGTGGGAAAAATTCAGAGTGGCCTCATGAATGGCTCTGATGCCCTGTCCCGGAGGCTCCGGCGAGAGTGGATCCCGTGACCCACAAGGGGTGGGTCACGGGAGGTGGACATGTCCTTGAGGACCGATCTCTACGCCGATATCACAGGATTCCTGCAGGCCAAGTGCGATGCCGATCCGGATGAACTCTCCGCGGAATCGGATCTTTACCACGAGGTCGGCATCGACTCGCTCGATCTCGTCGCCATGGCGCAGACCCTCCAGAGTGCGTACGACGTGTCGATGGACGACGAGCGCATCGGTGCACTCCGCACCGTCGGCGACATCGTGGAATTCGCCGTCTCGAAGATCGAAACCGAAGCGACCGTCTAGACCACGGGGAGATCCTGCAATGCCTGCGTACATCACGGCCATGGGACGCTTCCTGCCAGGCGAGCCGGTGCCCAACGAGGAGATCGAGGACTACATCGGCAGTGTGGGCCAGGCGAGTTCGGGGCTGCGCGAACAGATCCTCGAGAACTGCGGGATCAAGACGCGGCACTACGCGATCGACAAGCAGCACAAGACCCTGTTCTCCAACACCGACATGGCAGTCGAGGCCATCCGCCAGGCGGTGGACCGCTCGGACATCACCCTCGACGACATCGACCTCATCTCGGCGGCGACCGCCGTGCCGGACCTCGTCGCGCCCGGCATAGCCAGCTCCATCCACGGCGCCCTGGGCAGCCCGCCCTGCGAGATCGTCACCACCCACGGCATCTGCAGCTCCGGGATGATGGCGCTCAAGAACGCCTACCTCCAAGTCGCGGCCGGGGAGAAGAAGAACGCGGTCGCCTCCGCCTCCGAACTGGCCTCCCGCTTCATGAAGAGCGAGTGGTTCGAAGGCGTCGAGAGGGTCTCGGACGACGGCGCCATCGCCATGGAGATGGCGTTCCTGCGCTACATGCTCTCGGACGGTGCCGGCGCCGCGGTGGTACAGGACCGCCCGGCGGCCGACGGTGTGAGCCTGCGGATCGACTGGATCTCGCTCACCTCCTACGCCAACACCGAGGACACCTGCATGTACATGGGCTCGGCCGACAACTCGGCGGAGCGGACATGGTGGGACTACCCCTGCGCGGCCGAGGCCGCCGGCGCGGGCGCGCTGGCCCTGCGGCAGAACCTGGGCCTGCTGCCGCATCTCGTACGGATCGGGGTCAAGGAGTACCAGCGGCTGCTCGATGAGGGCCGCTTCGACCCGGACGAGCTCACCTGGTTCCCCGTGCACTACTCCAGCGAGCGTATGAAGACCATGGTGCTCAAGGAGGTCGAGCGGAAGAAGGTCCGGGGCCCCTCCGTCGAGAAGTGGTACAGCAACCTGCCCCGCGTCGGGAACATGGGGTCCGCGAGCATCTACGTGATCCTGGAGGAGATGCTCAACGAGGGGCTGGTGGCCCCGGGGGACAAGCTCCTGGTGATGGTCCCCGAGTCCGGCCGGTTCGCGGTGTCCTTCGCGCATCTGACGGCCGTCCGTGCCGGGGAGGTCTGAGACCGTGGGTGCACAGCCCCGGGTGACGGCCTACTGGTATTCGCAGACCGGCCAGCTCCTGGAATCCGTCGCCGCCGTCACCGGCCCGCTGGAGAAGGCGGGCTGGGACGTACGCCTGGTGGAGATCAGGCCCCGGGAGGCCTTCCCCTTTCCCTGGCCCGTACGCCGCTTCTTCGGCGTGTTCCCCGCCTCGGTCGACCCCGACGCCGCGCCGCCGATCACCGTCCAGCCGCCGGTGTCCGAGGACGACGACACGGACCTGGTGGTCTTCGCCTACCCGGTCTGGTACCTGGCACCGGCGCTGCCCATGCGGGCGCTCATCTGCGCCGAACCGAAGGCGTTCGACGGGCGTGCCGTCATCGGTCTGATCGCCTGCCGGAACATGTGGTACTCGGCCGCCATCGAGGCGCAGCGGCTGCTCCAGGGTGCCGGTGCCCGCTACGTCGGCACGATCGCCTCCGTGGACACCGCGTCCGCCGCGGTCACCTTCGTCACCACACTGCGCTGGTTGCTCGCCGGAAAGCGGGACGCGTCCTGGGGGTTCCCGCGTGCCGGTGTCGGCAAGGACGAACTGGACCGGCTCGCGATCCTCGGTGAACGCATCGCCGAACTCGCACCCGCGCAGAGCGGCCCCGCCCCGGTACAGGACACGACCGGGTCCGTCTCCGAGGACGCCCTGGCCGACCGGATCCGCGAGGCGCTTGCCGCCCATGACGCCGCCCCGGTGAACTTTCCGCTGGCCGCCGCCGACCTCCTGGCCGGAAGGGTCTTCCGGGTCTGGGGCCGCGTCATCCGAGCCGCCGGCCGACGCGGAGAGGTCCAACGCACCGCACTCAGCGGCATGTTCGTTCTCTGGCTGACCGGAGCCATCCTGGCCGGGCTGCCCACCGTCGTGGTCACCCGCATCCTGTTCAAGGCCGGTTTCGACGCCGCGGTCGCCCGGCGCCTCGCACCGGTCGTCGCCCGTCTCGCGGAGGTCCACCGATGACTACAGCCGTGAAGCATCCGCCCCGGGCCGCCGAGCAGGTGGAGGCCGACGTCGTGGTGATCGGCGGCGGGCCCACCGGCCTTGCCGCAGCCCACTTCCTCGCCGCACTGGGCATCCGCACGGTCGTCCTGGAGCAGCGCCTCACACCGTCCGGTCACCCACGCGCCACGGTGATCAACTCGCGAACCATGGAACTGCTGCGGCACCTGGGCGTCGACGCCCAGGTGCGCCGGGCCGGGGTGCCCCTGGAGAACACCGCACGCATCACCTGGTGCACCGCACTCGCCGGGACCGAACTCGCCGGTCTGGACATCATCGCCTCCGCAGACGCCCTCATGGAGCGAGCCGTCAACAGCCCGGTCCTGCCCGTCATCTGCTCACAGAACCGGGTGGAGGCGCTGCTCGTCGACCGGCTCCCCGAGAACGCACGGGTGATCCGCGGCGTCAAGGCCGAGGAACTGACCCGGACCCCCTCCGGTGTCAGGGTGACGGCCTCGGGGGAGCGCCCCACCGTCGTCGAGGCCCGCTACGCCATCCTGGCCGAAGGCCTGCACGGCGCGCTGCGCGAAACCGTCGGCCTGCGCCAGACCGCGTCCACACCGCTCGGCAGGCTCCTCGACATCCACTTCAGCGCCGACCTCACGCCCTGGACGACGGGCCGCGAGAGCGCCCTGTACTGGCTGCTCACCGACACCGTGCGCGGCGTCCTCGTCACCGTCGACCCCAAGCGCGGCGAATGGCTCCTGGAGATACCCGCCCTCACCCCGGACGAGGAACACACCTACTTCGGGCAGGAAGTCGACCACCACAAGCTGATCGAGGCCGCCGTCGGCGTGACGGGCGACGCGATCGAGGGGCTGCGCATCCACTCCGTACGGAACTGGGTGATGGGCTCCACCGGGCTCGAGTCCTGGCGCAGCGCCGACGGCCGGGTGCTCGCCGCGGGGGACGCCGCCCACACCTTCCCGCCCACCGGGGGCTTCGGCATGAACACCGGCATCCAGGACGCCCACAACCTCGCCTGGAAGCTGGCCGCGGTGCTGCGCGGCGGCGCCCCCGACACGCTGCTCGACTCCTACGAGCGCGAGCGGCGCCCGGTGGCCGAGTTCAACGCCCGGCACAGCGAGACCAACGCCCTGCAGAAGCGGGCGCTGCTCCAGACCGACGCCGACCCGGCGGAGTTCGCCCGGAACATCGAAGAACACCGGCCGCACTTCGACTTCGAGGGACAGACACTGGGCTTCACCTACGATCCGGGCCCCGGCGAGCCGGTGGTCCGGGACGTGGTGAACTACCGGCCCAGCGCGCAGGCCGGACACCGGGCCCCGCACGCCTGGCTGGACCGGGCCGGCGACCGGATCTCCACCACCGACCTGACCCGCACCGGCTTCGCCCTGCTCACCGGGGCCGAGGGCACCGTCTGGCAGCAGGTGGTGCAGGGGGCTCCGGACTTCATGGGCCTGCCCCTCACCGCGTCCGTGATCACCGCGGACAGGGGCGGACTGCGCGACACGAGCGGGACCTTCGCCGACATCTACGCCCTCAAGGGGGCGGAAGCGGTACTCGTACGGCCCGACGGCCACGTCCTCGCCCGGCTGCCCTGCGTCGCCCCCCGCGAGGAACTGCGGCGGGCTGCCGACCGAATCGTCAACAGCGGGCCGGTGCCCGCACGAACGGAAGGGCAGTCATGACGGCCGGACCCGCCTTCTCCCCGAAGCGGCTCGCGGGACTGCGCTCCGGCGCACTCTCCGAGGTCCGCGCCGCCCTCGACGGGCTGCCGCGAGAGGACCTGGCGGCCTGGCTGGCCACATCCGACGGTGAGGACGTGCTGCGCACCGTCTTCGAGCAGATGCCCGAGCGGTACACCGGAGGCCCCATGGACGGTCCGCAGACCGTCCGCTGGGAGGTCGAGCGGCCGTCGGCGGACACCCTCGCCCGCGACCTCGTGCTGAGCGAGGACACCTGCGACGCGTGCGAGGTGGGGATCTCGGGCGCCCCCGCGGTCACCCTCACCCTCGACGCGGTCAGCTTCGTGGAGATGGCCTCCGCCGCGTCCCAGGGCATGGACCTGCTGCTCCAGGGCAGGCTGCGCATCCAGGGGGACGTACACCTCGCGATGCGCATGGAGTCGCTCTTCGGGCTCGCCGCACCGGGTGAATCCGGATGAGCACCCTCCCCGCACGCCACCGGGTGGTGGTGACCGGCATCGGCACGGTCACCCCGCTCGGCGTCGGCACCGAGCGGGTCTGGTCGCGGCTGCTGGCCGGGGCCTCGGGCGTCGGACCGATCCGAGGCTTCGACGCCGGCCGGCTGCCCGTGCGGATCGCCGCCGAGGTGACGGAATTCGACCCCACCGACTGGCTGACCCACAAGGAGGCCAGACGCCTCGACCGGTTCTGCCACTTCGCGATCGCCGCGGCCGAACTCGCCGTGGAGCGCGCGGGCCTCGATGGCATCGACCGGGACGGCGCCGCCACCGTGATCGGCAGCGCCATCGGCGGCGCCGCCACCATGATGGCGGGGGCGCTGAAAGACGCGGAGGCCCCCCAGATGGTCTCCCCGTTCTTTGTGCCCAGCTCCATCGTCAACATGGGCGCGGGCACCGTGGCCCAGCGCTTCGGCTTCCGAGGCCCCGGCGCCGCACCCGTCACCGCCTGTGCCTCCTCGGCCGACGCGATCGGGCAGGCCTACCGCATGGTCCGCGACGGCTACGCCGGGGCCGCCCTCGCGGGTGGCGCCGAGGCGTGCGTCATCTCGCCGCTGATCGCGGGCTTCGCCAACCTGCGCGCACTCTCGCGCCGCAACGACGAACCCCACCGCGCCTCCCGTCCCTTCACCGCGGACCGAGACGGCTTCGTCATGGGGGAGGGCGCCACCATGCTGCTCCTGGAGACCGCGGAGTCGGCCGAGGCCCGAGGCGCACATGTCCACGCCGAGATCTGCGGCTACGGCCAGACCAGCGACGCCTACCACGTCACCGCCCCCGACCCCACCGGCGAGGGCGCCGCCCGCGCCATGCTCGCCGCGCTGCGCGAGGCCGGTCTCGCGCCCGAGGAGATCGACCACATCAACGCCCACGGCACCTCCACCCTGTTCTCCGACGCCGCCGAGACGAAGGCGATCAAGTCCGCCTTCGGCCCGCACAGCAAGAACCTGGCCGTCAGCTCCACCAAGTCGATGACCGGCCATCTGCTGGGCGCGGCCGGCGCGACCGAGGCGGCCTTCTGCGCACTCGCGATCGACCGCGGGGTCATCCCGCCGACCATCAACCAGGACGCCGTGGACCCCGAGTGCGACCTCGACTACGTACCGAACACCGCCCGCCCGTACGAGGTCCGGGCGGCCCTGTCCAACTCCTTCGCCTTCGGCGGGCAGAACGTCTCGCTCGCCCTCCGACGGTTCGTCAGGCAGTGACCCGGCCCGTGCCCGGCGTGCCGCGCCACATGTGACCACACCTCAGGAAGGTCCCTCGATGACCCAGGTCTCCACCGCCCCCGTGGCCGCCACCGCTGTCCCCGGCCCCACCGGCCGGCTGCGCGCCATGCTCTCCATGTCCGGCAATCCGATGGACTATTTCACCGGGCTGCGCGACCAGTACGGCGCCGTCGTGAGCGTCCCGCTCGGCCTCCGCAATCTGTTCCTGGTCAGCGACCCGGAGGCGGTTTCGGAGATCCTGGTCAACTCGCACCGCAAGTTCACGAAGGCCACCATGAGCACCGGACGTGGGAAGTGGGAAGCCCCGCTCTCGGTGATCTTCGGCAACAGTCTGACCACCAGCGACGGTGATTACCACCGCAAGCAGCGGCGGCTGATCCAGCCGATGTTCCACCACGAGCGCATCGCCGGCTACGGCCGGGCCTTCGCCGAGATATCCGACGGCATCCAGTCCGGCTGGAAGGACGGGCAGCGCCTCGACATGGCGGCCGAGATGACCGAGCTGACCCTCGGCGTCGTCTCCCGCACGATCTTCGACGTCTCGCTCGACAGCGATATGGCGCACACCGTGCGCACCTCCATTCCGCGTGACGAGGGTCCGCTGCGCTGGGACTCCCTGCCCTTCGCCCGCTACCTGGCGATGCTTCCGCTGCCCGGCAACAAGCGCTTCTTCGCGGGCCGCGACCAGCTCGACACCATCGTCTACCGGCTCATGGACGAGCGCAGGCAAAGTGAAGCCAAGGGCGCCGACCTGCTCTCGCTGCTGCTGGAGGCGCGCGACGCCGACACCGGGAAGCCGATGGAGGACCATCAGGTGCGCGACGAGGCGGTCACCATGCTGATGGCCGGTCACGAGACCACGGCCAACGCCCTCACCTGGTCGTACCACCTGCTCGCCACCCACCCCGAGGTACGAAAGCGTCTGCACCAGGAGATCGACGAGGTGCTCGGCGACCGGCTGCCCACGGTCGAGGACCTGCCCCGTCTCGTGTGGACCGACGCGGTTCTCAACGAGGCGATGCGCCTCTACCCGCCGATCATGGGCATGGCCCGCCGCCCCCTGGACGACTTCGAGCTCTGCGGTCACCACATCCCCAAGGACAGCTTCGTCGCCGTTGTCCCGTGGGTCATCCACCGCGACCCGCAGTGGTGGCCGCAGCCGGAGCGCTTCGCCCCGCAGCGCTGGCTCAAGGACCCGACGCCCGCCGACGCGGCGGACGAACTCACGGGTCACGCGCTCCGGCCCGGTCGCCCGCGCCTGTCCTACATTCCCTTCGGCGGCGGCCCGCGCCAGTGCATCGGCAACACCTTCGCGTGGATGGAGGGCGTCATGGCCCTGGCCACCGTGGGGCGCGACTGGGAGTTCGAGCCCGTGCCCGGGCACACGGTCGAGACGCTGGCCCGTATCACCATCCGGCCGAAGAACGGCATGCCGCTGACCGCCCGGCGCCGCCGGCCGGCCGCCGCCCGCGACTGACCGGGGACCGGCACACCCGTCCACCGACATGCCATCGAAGGGATGACCGCACATGACGAGCAATACCCAGGTCGCACTCGACAAGGAAGAGCTGCGCTCCCTCATCGCACACATTCTCGATCTCGATGTGGAGGAGATCACCGACGACGCCGACTTCGTGCGGGACCTGGAGGTCGACTCCCTGATGGTGCTGGAGATCGTCGTCCGGCTCCAGCGGCAGTACGGCGTCAAGCTGGAGGAGCGCGACCTGAAGAACGTCTCGTCGCTTCCCCAGGTCCTGCGGCTGATATCCGACAGGCGTACGGAACAGTTCGCCGCCTGACGCCCTACGCCCTCTGCTCGACACGCCTTCCAGGAGGAACCTGTGCCGGACACCCAGCGACCGGTGGCACTCGTCTCGGGCGGCTCCCGCGGCATCGGCCGCGCCGTCGTGTCCCGACTGGCGCACGACGGGTTCGACGTCGCCTTCTGCTACCGCTCGAACGCCGAAGCGGCCGCCCGGACCGTCGAGGAGGCCACCGGTACGGGGGCGCGCGTCATCGCCCACCGTGTCGACGTGGCGTCGCTGGAGGAGGTCCGGGCCTTCACCGCCGCCGTGGAGAACGAGCTCGGCCCGCTCGACGCCGTGGTCACCTCCGCGGGGCTGACCCGCGACAACTCCCTGCTGCGGATGTCCGACGAGGACTGGCGTGAGGTGATGGGAACCAACCTCGACGGCACGTACAACGTCTGCCGCGCGGCGATCTTCTCGTTCATGAAGCGCCGCACCGGCTGTGTGGTGACGCTGTCGTCCATCACCGGTGTGCACGGCCATGCCGGGCAGACCAACTACGCGGCCTCCAAGGCGGGCATCATCGGCTTCACCAAGTCCCTCGCCAAGGAGTGCGGAAAGTACGGTGTACGTGCCAACGTGGTCGCGCCCGGTCTCATCGAGACCGACATGACCGCCGGCCTGACCGAGGCGGCCAGGAAGGACATTCTCGACAATGTCCCGCTCGGCCGCCTCGGCCGGCCCGACGACGTGGCGGACCTCGTCTCCTTCCTCGTCTCCGACCGCGCCCGGTACATCTCCGGGCAGGTCCTGGGCGTGGACGGCGGCCTGGTGATCTGAGCACCCGGACTCCGGACCCGCCCCGGACGGTGCCGGAGTCCTCGACCACACGTGAAGGGACACCCCGCCTCATGAGGCTCGGACTCAATCTCCGCTATCTCGGCCCTCTGGGTGCCGGTGCGGCCCCCCGGGACTCTGCGCGCTATGTCCGCGAGGCCGAGCGCCTGGGCTTCTCGGTGGCCTGGACATCCGAGGCGTTCAGCTCGGACGCCGTCTCGCTGCTCGGCTGGCTCGCCGCGCAGACCTCACGGATCGAGCTGGGCACCGCGGTGATGCAGATCCCGGCCCGCTCGCCGGCGATGACCGCGATGACCGCCGCCACCCTCGACCTGCTCTCGGAGGGCCGTTTCCGCCTCGGCCTCGGGGTGTCGGGGCCGCAGGTCGCCGAGGGGTGGCACGGGGCCCGCTTCGACAAGCCGCTGGCCCGCACTCGCGAGTACGTCGACATCGTCAGGATGGCGCTGCGGCGTGAGGTGGTCGACCATGGCGGAGAGCACTACCCGCTGCCGCTGCCCGACGGGCCGGGCAAGGCCATTCAGCTGGGCATGCGCCCACGTCGCAGGGCGGTGCCGCTCTACCTCGCGGCTGTCGGCCCGGCCAGCACTCGCCTGGCCGGCGAGATCGCGGACGGCTGGCTCTCCATCTTCTTCCAGCCCGAGTCCGGGCACGAGTTCATGGCGGAACTGCGTGCCGGGGCCGCGCGCCGGGGCGGTGATCTGCGGGGGTTCGACGTGGTCGCGGCGGTGCCGGTGGCGTTCGGCGACGACCTCGCACACTGTGCGGACCGGGTGCGCACCTTCACCACGCACTATGTGGGCGGCATGGGGTCGCGCCAGCAGAACTTCTACACCCGGCTCATGGCCCGAAGCGGCTTCCCCGACCAGGCGGAGCAGGTGCAGAAGCTCTATCTGGACGGAAAGCTGCGCGCGGCCACCGAGGCCATGCCGCAGGAGTACCTCGACCGTACGGCCCTGCTGGGGTCCGCCGACCGCGTCGCGGACCGGCTCCAGGCCTATGCGCAGGCGGGTGTCACCACGCTCTCGGCCATGATCTTCCCCGATGACGCCGAACAGGGCATCGCCACCCTGCGCACCCTGGCCGAGGCCATGGACCGGGCGGGCGTGGGGGACTGACGCGGACGCGGCGGTCCGGCAGTCCCCCGAAGGCCGGGGGAGGGGCTACTCGGTGACGAAGTCGCCCATCATGGCCATGTCCTCGTGCTCCAGGTTGTGGCAGTGGATCATGAAGGCGCCGGGGTAGTCCGTGAACCGGGTGACCACCTCGACGGCCTCGGCCGGACGCAGGTCCACGGTGTCCTTCCAGCCGTGGTCGAACGCGCCGACGCCGTGCCCGTTGCGCGACACCACCTGGAAGGGGTCCAGGTGCAGATGGACGGGGTGGTGGAAGTTCGTGGTGAACCGCCACACCTCCACCTGCCCGAGCTTCGGGCGGGCCAGTGCGCGCCCCGGCTCGTACTCCTTGCCGTTGATCGTCCACCCGGCGCTGGAGCCGCGGAAGTGGAAGTCACGGGTGACCACCGCGCGGCTCGGGTCGAGCCGGCGGACCTCGCTCAGCTTCTGCGGCACCTTCGTGTCGTCGCGCGGGGAGCCCGAGCCGACGTCGAAGCGCATGACCTGGGCCGTCGAGCCGTCCCCGAAGCGGTTCAGCAGGCGCACCTTGGTGCCCGGCCGGTAGCGGGAGAAGTCGACCACGACGTCGAAGCGTTCGCCCGGGGCGATCTCCAGCGCGTCGTGGTGGCGCGGCGCGTCCAGCAGCCCGCCGTCGCTGCCGATCTGGACGAAGCCGCCGCCGCCCTCGGGCTGCGGGTCCAGCTCCAGTTTGTACAGGCGGGCGTTGGAGGCGTTGAGGATGCGCAGCCGGTAGCGCAGCCGGTCCACCTCGTGCACCGGCCAGGGCGCGCCGTTGACCAGGACGACGTCACCGAGCACGCCGTTCATGTAGGCGTCCGTAACCCCCGGGGTGCGCAACTCGCTGTCCAGCCAGGGGTACTGGAACGACCCGTCCTCGGCGAACGAACGGTCCGTGATCATCAGCGGGATGTCCCGGTCGCCGCTGGGCAGCGGCAGCCGCTCCTCCTCGTCGTCGTGCACGAGGTGGAACCCGGCGAGCCCCATCCAGACGGCCGCGCCCGTGTAGCTCATGCGGTGGTCGTGGTACCAGAGCGTCGTGGCGCGCTGTTCGAGGGGGTACGTGTAGGTACGCGAGCCCTCGGCGAGGTCCATCGCGCCGTGGTCCATGGTCATGCCGTGCGGTCCGCCGCTCATGTCCTGGTGGGCGCGGCGCATGTCGTACGAGCCGTCGGCAGGCAGGATCAGGGAGGTCGGGTAGCCGTCGCTGGCCGCCGGGGTGTGGCCGCCGTGCAGGTGGACCACGGTGGGGCGGTCGAGTTCGTTGCGGTGGCGCACCACGGTGCGGCGGCCCGAACGCGAGACGATCGTCGGCCCCGGGAAGGTGCCGCCGTACGTCCATGCCTTGGTGCGCAGTCCGGGCAGGATCTCCAGCTCGGCGTGTTGCTGGGTGATGTCGTAGGTGTCCGTGGTGCCGCTCGTCGACGTCGGCTTGAGGACCCGGGGGATTGGCAGCGGCGTACGGAAGGCGGGCGGCAGCTTGGCCTGGCTGGCCATCACCTTGCCGGGCAGGCCCTCGCGCAGGTAGCGGCTCAGCACCGGCCAGCCGGCCGCGGTCAGGGCACCCGCGCCGAGCACGGCCCCGCCGGCGCCCAGGAGCGCGCGCCGCTTCACTTGGCCGGCTCCGGTTCCACGTCGGCCTCGTCGGAGGCGGGAGCGAGGACCTCCGGGTCCGGAGCCCCGGAGGGCAGCGGAGTCGTCAGCACCTGGTGGGCCAGCACCGCGCCGGTGGAGACGAGCGTGACGCCGAGCAGGACATGGGCGGTGACGCTGTGGGCGATGCCCAGAGCAATCTGGCCCACGAGCGCCACGACCATGACGGCCGATGCGGGGAAGACCGACCGGGGCCCTCCGAGGCGGCGCACGAAGAAGGCGGCGACGGTCGTCAGGAAGGTGACCACGGTCAGGACCCGGCCGAGCGTTCCGTGGATCGCCAGCAGATCGTAATGGCCGCCGAGAAATCCTCCGGCCAGAGCGACCTCGACGAACATCAGGATCGCCTGCAATCCGATGGTGATACGCAGGGAAAGGAGTGACAGACGCAAAGTCATATCTACGATCCAACCCGGTTGACCTACGGCCGTGCAACATGAACCAAGCGATTTGGAAACGTAGTTGGAGGTAATTGAGCTTCCCTCCAGCTAGCCTCCAGTCCTTCTCCAGTCCTTCTCCGGTTCAGTGAAGGACTGGAGAAGGGTTCAGTGGGCGATGACGAGCGAGGCGGGGGAGGCGGTGGGGTGAAAGGAAACCTTCTCGAAGCCGGCCTCGGCCAGCCAGGCGGCATAGTCGGCGCGGCGCCATGTTCCGCCATGGTTGCTCTTGAGCAGCATTTCCGAGGCGAACAGGAGCGGGAAGGCGGGGCCGCTGCGGTCGTCCTCGACGATGTAGTCGCAGACGACGAGGGCGCCGCCGGGCTTGAGGGCCTCGCGGAGCTTGGCGAAGACCGCCACGTTGTCCTCGGGCCCTTCCTGGTGGGCGACGTGCGAGTAGAGGGCCACGTCGTAGGCGGCGGCTTCGAGCGGGATGGCGTGGAAGTCACCGTCCAGGCATGTGAACCGGTCGGCCAGGGAGTGCTGTGCGAGCAGCCGGCGCGCGATGGCGTTGATGGGTTCCCAGTCGAGCTGGGTCGCGCGGGCGGTGGCGTTGAGCCGGAGCCAGACGGACGAGAAGATGCCCGACCCACCGCCCACGTCGAGGATCGACAGGTTCTCGCGCTCGGCCAGGCCCAGCACGTCGGCGGCGGTCCGGGCGGCGGTGACCGACAGGCCGGCGATGGCGGTGACGACGTTCTCCCAGTGCGGGTTGTCGGCCACCTCCACCATGGGCTCCGTCAGCGGGCCCCCGGCGCGGAATACCTCGAGCCGGCCGGCGAGCTTGTCCATCTCGGCCAGCTTGAGCTGCGCGAAGCCGCTGATGTCGGTGGGCTTGCCCTCGACCAGATAGAGCTCGGACTCGGGGGTGTTGTGGTAGGTGCCATCGTGCGTGCGCAGCAGCCCCAGCCCGACGAGTCCGTCGAGGAGGGACTGCACCCCGCGCTCGGCCATGCCGGTCTTCTCGGCCAGCCGGCCGGCGGTGTCGACGCCGTCGTGGATGAGCGTGAACAGGGAGTTCTGCGTCGCCACGCCGAGGAGTCCGGTGGCCCAGTAGCCGCTGGCGATCTCGAGGATGCGGCTCGGGGAAGGCAGGTTGCCGGTCATATTTTCCTTCTCCTCACAGGGATGCCGGCATGGGCTGCCGACGTAGGTCCGCGGTGATCGCCGGGGCGTCCACGCGCCAGCTGCCGACGGCCATCTCGGCGGTGATGCCGGGGCCGAATCCCGCGATCACACCGCTGGCGTCCGGCGTCATCGTGCCTTCCTCGAACAGCCTGCGCAGCGCGTCGAGCACGACCGCGCTGGCGATGTTCCCGTACTCCGTGAGCGTTGCCCAGCTGTGCCGGAACATGTGCAGATCGACGCCCAGGAACGTGCTCAGATCGGCGAGGATGCGCGGGCCGCCGGCGTGGATGATGTAAAAGTCCAGGCGGCCGACGTCCCAGCCGTGGCTTCTCGCGAGGTCCCGTAGCACCGGGGCGAGCGGTTCCATGGTTCCGGGCACCCGGCGGTCCAGCTGGAAGTGGAAGCCGGTGGAGCGCACCGCGTAGGAGATCCAGTCCTCGGTGCCCGGGATGATGTACGCGGCGTTGCGTTCCAGCGACACCCCGGTGCCTCCGTTGCCGCGCACCACGGCCGCCGCCACCGCGTCGCCGAACAGGCCGTCGGACAGCAGTGAGCCGATGCCGTCGTCGCCGGGCTGGTAGCACAGGGAACACAGTTCGCAGGAGACGATCAGTACGTTGCTCTGCGGGTACGCGATGCAGAAGTCGTGGGCCCGGTTGATCGCGGCGCCGCCGGCGGCACAGCCCAGCTGGGCGATGGGTATCTGCCGGGTGTCGGTGCGGAAGCCCATGTTGTTGATCAGCCAGGCCGTCATCGACGGCATCATGAACCCGGTGCAGGACACGAAGATGATCGCGTCGATGTCCCGGGCGGTCAGCCCGGCGTTCATCAGGGCCTCTTCGATGACCTTGGGGCACCGCTTCTTGGCCTCGGCCTCGAAGATCCGGTTGCGTTCCTCGAGGCCGGGGTGGCGCAGCGTCTTTTCGATCGGCTGCACGACGTGTCGCTTCTGCACACCCGTGTTCTTGATCAGCCGAAGCGCGAGGGGCAGTTGTGGCTTCCCTCTATGGGTATCTTCGGCGAACTTCAGGGTCTCGTCCATCGTGATGACGTATTCCGGCACATCCACCGCCGGTTTGCATAGCGTTGGCATATCCGTGAAGTCCACCTTCTGAGGGCCGGATCGGAGTTCGACACCTCAATACCTTTGTCCAGTGCGCTCGGAAGCGGCTTGAAGCGGCCTCGGGCGGGCTGGGCGGCGCATGCCGCTATTCGATCCGGCGTGTGATGATGTCCTCCAGCATCCGTCGCATCATGTCGATCCCGTCCCGGCCGAAGTGCCGGGCCCACATCCGTTCCATGTCCCCGAGGATCCGGGCGGCGGCGAGCTGGGCCGCCCGGCCCCGTTCGGTCAGGTGGATCAGCTTGGCCCGGCGGTCGCGCGGGTCCGCGGTCCGCTCGAGGTAGCCGAACCGTTCGAGTTCGTCGACCACTTCGGCAATGGCCTGCTTGCTGAACCCGGAGCGGTCGGCCAGCACAGTGAGCCGGGTGCCCTCCGGGTCGACGAACCGGAAGACGGAGCCGTGCCGGAACCGGACTCCCTCGTACCCCTCCTCGTGCAGCTGTCGATGGAGCTGGTCGATGGTGAGGTCCTTGGCCTGTGCGAGCAGGGTGGGCAGCGGCACCTGGCGCTCGTACGGCTTTTCCGGCCGCGTGGTCATTTCGGGGGCACCTCTCCGGTACAGGAAAGTAGTCAGGGGGCTTGACTAAAAAGTAGTACGGTTGCTTGACTAAAGCTAGCGGCACCGGCATCCCGGCCGCGAGACACGGCGCCACACCGGTTGTGAAGGGAAGAGTTATGAGCACTTCGGGCGAGGAGAACCGCAGGACCACCGGCTTCGACGGTGAGGCTGTCGAAGCCTTAGCCACGCGGGTGATGGGGCCGGTTCTGACACCCGCGGACGAGGCGTACGAAGCGGAGTGCTCCGGCAACCAGATCGCGCGTTCGCACCGGCCCGAGATCCTGGTGGGCGCGGTCGGCCCCGCCGATGTGCAGCAGGCCGTGAAGTTCGCTCACTGCCACGGGCTGCCGGTCGCGGTACAGGGCACCGGGCACGCGCTGGCGGCCGTCGCCGCCGAGGGCGGCGTCCTCATCAACACGTCCCGGATGACCGGCGTCCGGGTGAACGCGCGGGAGCGCACCGCCTGGGTGGCCGCCGGAGTGCGCTGGGACCAGGTGATCCACGAGGCGGCGTCGGCCGGCCTCGCGCCGCTGGCCGGTTCGGCCCCGTCGGTCGGCGTGGTGTCGTACACCCTGGGCGGCGGCCTCGGACTGCTGTCGCGGCGGTACGGATACGCCGCCGACCACGTACGCGGCATCGACGTCGTCACGGCGGACGGGCGGCTGCGGCAGGTCACGGCGGCGTCGGACCCGGACCTCTTCTGGGCGCTGCGCGGCGGCCGGGACAACTTCGGTGTGGTCACCGGGATCGAGATCGACCTCATGCCGGTCCCGACGCTCTACGGCGGCGGCCTGTTCTTCGACTACGCGTCTGCCCGCGAGGTGCTGGAGGCGTACGTACGCTGGACGGCCGACCTGCCCGACGAGATGACCTCCTCGCTCGCGGTGATCTCCTTCCCCGACGTGCCGATGCTCCCGCCGCCGCTGCGCGGCCGACATGTGCTGCACATCCGTATCGCCTACTCGGCGGACGACCTCGGCCCAGGCAAGGACCTGGTGGCGCCGCTGCGGGCGCTGGGCCCCTTCAACGACACCGTCCGTGAGCTGCCCTACGCCGAGGTCGGCACGATCCACAACGACCCGCCCGGCGCGGGCTCCTTCGATTCGGCCACGACGCTGCTCGGCGAGCTCGACGCCAACGCGGTGGGCGCCTTCCTGGAGCTGGTCGGACCGCACGCGCCGGTGCCGCACGTCGTCGAACTGCGCCACCTGGGCGGCCGGCTCGCCCGCCCCGCCGACGTCTCGAACTCGGTCGGCAACCGCGACGCGCAGTACCTGGTGAACGTGGTGTCGCGGCTGGAGCGCGCCGACCTCGCCGACATCCAGCCCGCGCACGAGCGCCTGATCGGCGCGCTCGCGCCGTGGAGTACCGGGGGCAGGGCCCTGACCTTCCTGAACGGACAGCGGGACAGCGAGTACGTGCGTTCCGCGTACGATTCCGAGGACTACCGGCGTCTCACCGAGATCAAGGCCGCCCACGACCCGGAGAACCTCTTCCGGCTCAACCACAACATCCCGCCGACCACGTCCGGCGGCGACGGCAGCTGAGCTGCCTGCTCCTGCCTCAGCCTTCGGGCAGGGGCAGGAGCGAGGCCGCGTACGAAATGTACGGGGCCTCGTGCCGTGCGGGTCCTGAGGCAGGGGTCAGCGCTTCCTCGGGCCGAGGTGCACGGGCAGGCCCATCACGGAGTTGGAGAAGAGCGACGGGACCGGGGTCAGATCGGCGGGGTCGACGGCGAGGTGGAGCTCGGGGTAGCGGGCGAACAGCGGGGGCAGCGCGGCCATCGCCTCGAACCGGGCCAGGGCGGGGCCGATGCAGACGTGCGGCCCGCTGCCGAACGCCATGTGCCGTTTGACCGTCCGGGTGATGTCGAACCGGTCGGCGCCCTCGCCGTACTGCCGGGGGTCACGATTGACGCCGCTCCAGGGCGCTAGGATGGCGTCCCCCTTGGGGATGGTGACGCCGGCCACCGTGATGTCCTCGGTCGGGAACCGGGCCGGGAAGTTGCCCACCGGGGAGTCCCAGCGCAGGGTCTCCTCGACGACCTCGTTCCAGACGGCGGTGCCGCCGTCGCGGACCATCGCCAGCTGGTCGGGGTGGGTCAGCAGGGCGCGCGTCGCGTTGACGATCAGGCTGATCGACGTCTCGTGGCCGGCGCCGATGAGCGTCCACAGCGTGTCCTCGAGCTCCTCGTCGGTGAACGCGTCGTCGTCCTCGTCGCCGCGGGCGGCGAGCAGCGCGCTGGTCAGATCGTCCGTCGGCGCCGCGCGTCGCATCGCGAACAGGCGCTGGAACAGTTCGTGCCGCTCCTGTTGGGAGGCGAGAAACTGCTCCGCGGTCGTGTCGGCGCGTATCACGGTATCGATGAGCGCGCGGAACCGCGACCACCACGCCTCGGGCACCCCGATGAGCTCGCAGATCACCTGCATGGGGAACGGGTAGGCGTAGTGCCGTCGCAGATCGACCGTGCCGTCGGAACCGGTCTGCCGGGGCAGGTCGTCCAGCATCGTGGCCACGATCTGGTCGATGCGCGGGCCCATGCGCTCGACCCGGGCCCGGGTGAAGGCGCGGGTCAGCGGGCGGCGCAGCCGCCGGTGCTCGGTGCCGTCCCGGGCCATCAGATTATTCAGCCGGATCATGCTGAGCAGCGGCCAGTCGTCGGGGATCTCGCCACGGCGCAGGGCCTCCCAGTTGCGCCAGTCCCGCCCCACCCTCGGGTCGGCGGTGAGCTCGGCGAGCAGCGTGTAGTCGGTGACCACCCACATGCGGACGCCACCGGGCAGCACGGCGTGGACGACCGGGCCGATCTTGCGCATCAGGGCCGCCTCGCCATGACGGTCGGCACCCGACGGGTCGATGGCAAAGAGCGGCTGGGATACCTGACTGATCGTCGTGTCGGTCATGGCGACGTCCTCCTGGCTGATGGAGCCAGGATCTGGCCGAGTTGAGTCCCGATCCTGGCCGCCTTGAGCGTGAGTCGAAAATGTCACCAGAACTCACTTGGGAACGACTAACCAACGACTATCCACGGACCACAATGCGCAGGTCTATCGCCTGCGCCGGCCGACTCGTCGAATACTCGATCGATATTCGATGAGTCGTTGCTAACTTCCTGCGCCTGGCCGATGCGGCATCGGCCGACGTGCGAGGAAAAACGATGGGGAGTGGCGGCCATGAACGCACCGAGTGCTCTGAAGGACGACGACACCGGCGAACTCGTTTCCATGTCACGCGTGTTGAGCCCGGGGGAACGCTGGTACTGGATCATCGACCAGCTCTCCACGCTCAACATCTGCGCCCACGTCCGTATCAAGGGCGAGCTCTCGGCCCGGGAGCTGCGCTCCGCGCTCGGCGCGCTGCAGGACCGGCATCCGCAGCTGCGTACGGCCATAGCGCAGACCACGCCCGGACAGGCCGGTGACGGTCCGCGGTTCGTACCGGCCGACCGGCCGATCCCGCTGCGCGAGGTGCGCCTGACCAGTCCCGATGACAAGCGGTGGGTGAGCGAAGTGGACGGCCACGAGCTGACCGAGCCCCTTGACTGGCGGTCCGGCCCGCTGGCCCGCGCCGTCCTCATCAGCGGGCCGGAGCAGACCCACGACCTCCTCCTCACCGTCCCGCACTGCATCGCGGACGGCACCACCGCGCTCTCCCTGCTGCGCAGGTGGGTCCGGCTCGCCGCCGCGACGCCGGCCCCCGGCCGGACCACCGCCGCGCCCGGGCCCGCACCCGAGCCGTTCGAGACCCTCTTCCCGGAGCGCTTTCGGGTCGGAGCCCCCGCGCTGTCCGAGGCACCGGCGGCCGACGAGGCGGACACCGCGGCGGCCCCGGAGGTCGTGAGCCGGCTGGAGCCGGAGCGGTTCGTGCCCTTCGACCGGCGTCGCACACGGATGCTGCACCGGTCGCTGACCAGTGACGTGCTGGACGAGCTCACGCTCGCGTGCAAGCGGGAAGGGGCCACGCTGCACGGTCTGCTGGCCGCGGCGCTGGTCTGTGCGGTGGCCGACGATGCCGGGGCCGCGCCGCTCGCGCCCTTCGCGGTCGGCTCCCCGGTCGCCCTGCGCGACGAGCTGCGGCGCCCGGTGTCCGAGGACGAGGTCGGCTGCTTCGTGTCAGCGCTGCACTCGGTGGTGCGCCAGCAGCCCGAGGACCTGTGGTCGATGGCCCGGTTCATCAAAAACGACATCACCGCGCGCAAGCAGCTCGGCGAACAGTACGCGGTGTTCAGCCTGCTCGCGGCCCAGGGGCCGACCGGCGTCGTCGACTGCGAACCCTTCGTGCGCCACTTCGAGGAGCACGGGCCCTTCAACTTCTTCGTGTCCAACATCGGGCGGTTCGAGTTCCCCGATGAACTCGGCGACTGGCAGCTGTCCGAGGCGCAGTTCGTGGGCGGGATCTCCGTCGTCGGCTACTTCGGGTCCTCGGTGACCACCAGCCACGGGCAGCTCTCGTGGAACTTCACCTACATCGACGGGGCCGTCTCCCGGGAGCGCGCCGAGCGCATCGTCGACGACACCGTGGCACGGGTGATCGCGGCGGGGGAGTAGCCCCCGCACGCGACAGGCCGCGGCCACCGGGCGAGAACCCGGTGGCCGCGGCCTGTCGCGTGTGCGTCAGCCGAGCTTGAGGGCCAGCTGGACTCCCTGATGGACCGGGAGCGTGATGGACAGGTACCCGTTGGCCGGGTCGTTGATGTAATCGCGGAACTCCTCGTACACTCCGCGGCCGATGTCGAGGTCGACGTCGTCGACGACGACCAGGGCGCCGGGACGCAGCCGTGGTTCCACGACCTGCAGGATGGGCAGCCGCAGATCGAGCCAGCCGTCGAGCAGCAGCAGGTCGACGGGACCGGGCAGCTCACGCAGCGTCTCCCGGGCGTCACCGAGCCGCAGATCGACGAGATCGCCGAGCCCCGCGGCGGCGAAGTTCTCCTTCGCCTTGCGCGCCTTGTCCTGTTGCAGCTCGGTCGTGATCACCTGACCGCCGTCGTTGTCGCGCACCGCCGCCGCCAGATAGAGCGTCGAGATCCCGAAGGAGGTGCCGAACTCGACGACGGTGCGTGCCCTGACGGCCCTGGTGAGCAGGTAGAGCAGACGCCCGCCCTCCCTGGACACGGACATGATGATGTCCTTCGTGCGTTCCGCCATCTCGGCGGCGCCCATCCCGACGGGAAATTCACCGCCCAGATCTACGCCGGCCGCCGCCCACTCGGCCGCCAGATCCTGCTCGTCCTCTGCTGCCAGCAGCCGGTTCAGGGTTGCCGCGACAGCGTCCGATTCCAAGGTGGAAGACATGGACAAAGTGCTCCTCGTTCGTGTGGCCGCGGCCCTCGCCGGGCTACGGTTCAGGGGATCAGGACGGTCTTGCCGGGAAGCTTCTGAGCGGCCAGCTCCTCGTGCACGGTGCGCAGCTCGGCCAGCGGACGCCGCTGGGCCACGTGGATCTTCAGGTCACCGGCGTCCACCTTGGCGACCAGGTCGGCGAGCTGTGCGGCGTCGCTGCGCCCGAAGACCGGGAGGATGCGCACCCCGCGCGCGGTCTCCGTCAGGCCCGGGGGAACGGTGTCGGCGAAGGCGCCGCCGTCCACGACCAGGTCCAGCAGCCGGGCGAGCTCCGGCGGGGCGAGGAACACCAGATTCAGCACCACGTCGAACCGTTCTCCGGCCAGCGCCTCCGGAAGCGGAGTGGCGGTGTAGTCGATGATCCGCTCGGCCCCGTAGGCCTGGACACGGTCCCGGCTGCCGGCACTGGCCGTCGCCGTCACCGACGCGCCGGCCTGTGCCGCGAGCTGCACGGCGTACCCGCCGACCGCGCCGCCCGCGCCGTTGACGAGGATGCTCTGCCCCGCCGTCAGCCCGACGTGCTCGAACAGCGCCTGCCATGCGGTCAGCGCGACGGACGGCAGCGCGGCGGCGTCGGCCGGCTCCACCGTGCGCGGGGCGGGCGTCAGCGCCTGCGCGGGTGCCACGGCGTACTCGGCGGCGGCGCCGGGCCCGTCGATCGGCAGCCAGCCCACCACGGCGTCGCCCACGCTCCAGTCGCTCACCCCGTCGCCGACCTCGGTGACGACACCGGCGACGTCATAGCACGGCACGTGCGGCATGGAGGGCTTGAACACCTCCCTGACGTACCCCGCACGCAGGGAGGCGTCGACGGGGTTCACCCCCGCCCCCGCGACCTTCAGCACGACCTGGCCCGCACCGGCCCGGGGACGGTCCGCCTCCTCGTGGACCAGAACGTCGGGGTCGCCGTAGGAATGAAAACGCACTGCCTTCATGATCGGCCTCTCTTCCGCGTTGCTTTGAACTTGTTATTAGCATCCGAAGTGCGGTGCTTACCAGATGGGTTAGCGGAATCCGAGCGAACTCCTAGGAGTACTCGAGTGAGTTTTTAAGGGGTGCCCGTAGCGTCGGCCAACGAGGAGAATTTTGGCCTGCGTTGTCGGACGGAACCCGGAATACGGCTAACCGGAAGGGCTCATCATGACGGAATTCCATGCGCTGGGCCCGGTGGAGGTACTGGTTTCCGGGCGACTGGTGGAGCCGGGGGCGCCCAAGCAACGCGCACTTCTCGCTCTGCTGGTGAGCCAGGCGGGCCGGACCGTGACGACGGACGTCATTCTCGAAGCCCTCTGGGAGGGTGACCCGCCGCCGTCGGCGATGACGTCGCTGCAGGCGTACGTGGCCAAACTGCGCAAGATCCTGGAACCGGGCCGCGCGCCGAGAACACCGGCGACGGTCCTGCGGACGTGTCCCGGTGGCTATCTGCTGGAATCCGGGGACGCCGACATCGACGTGCACCGGTTCGTCGCGCACGCCGAGGCGGGCAGGCGGGCTCGGGACCGTGGGGATCTGCGCCAGGCGATGCGCGAGTTCGACGCGGGGCTCGCGCTGTGGCGAGGCCGGCCCTTCGCGGAGGTGAGCGGTGTCTCCTGTGTCGTGCCCGAGGTGGCGCGGCTCGAGGAGGTGCAGCTGTCCGTCGTGGAGATGCGCTGCGAGATGCTGCTGGCCCTGGGCGCCCATGAAGTGGCCGTGGCCGAACTGAGGGCCTTCGTGCAGTCCCACCCGTTGCGGGAGTACGGCTGCGAACTGCTGAGCCTGGCCCTCTACCGGGCGGGACGGCAGGCCGACGCACTCCAGGTGCTTCGGTCCGTCCGGGCCAGCCTGTCCGAGGAGCTGGGAGTCGACCCCACTGTGCGGCTGCAGCACTTGACACAGCGGATTCTGAACCAGGACCCCGACCTGGACTGGCGTCCGGTATCGGCACACCCGACGCGTGCGGTCGTCGAGGGGGCCCGGGGGTCGCTCCGGCGTCACACCGCCGTTCTGCCGTCGGCGGGCGGCACCGCCGAGGACGTCTTCGTCGGCCGCGAGGGAGCGATCAGGCAACTGACCGAGGCCCTGGCCGCGGCGGAGGCGTGCCGCGGCCAGGTGGTGATGGTGACCGGGGAACCGGGGGCCGGGAAGACCAGCCTGCTGCGGCGGTTCGCCGACCGGTCGGGCGTGCCGGTGTTCTCGGGCACCTGCGCCGAGCACCTCACCGCACCGCCGCTCGCGCCGTGGGCGCAGATCCTCCGCGCGGCCCGTGCAGGCTTCCCGCACCGGCCGGTGCCGGAAGCGGTGGCCGAGCTGCTGGACGATGCCGCCCGGCAGCCGGCTGCCGATATCCCACAACTGTTCGACGCCATCGGCCGGTACCTGACCGGTCTGTCCAGGACCGGAGCACTGGTTGTGACCCTCGACCACGCGCACCGGGCCGACCCGGACTCCCTGCGGATGGCGGTCCATCTGGCGCGGTGCGTGCCCAGGAGCCGGCTCCTGGTGATCGTGTCCTGCCGCTCCGACGAGGTGCAGGTCCTGGCCGACCCCCTGACGGCGCCGTCCGGTGAGCAGCCGCCGCAGATCGAACTGCGGGGCCTGACGCCCCGGGACACCGGGGCCCTGGCCGGTGCGATCATCGGCAGCGACATCGGCGCACCCACCGTGGAGGGGTTGTGCGAGAGGTCCGGCGGAAACCCGTTCCTGCTGCGCGAGATGATCAAACTCCTTGTGGGCGAGCAGCGCCCGGACGACTTCCCCGCGGCGCCGGTCCCCGACCCTGTCCGCGAGGTGGTGCTGCGCCGCATCGAACAACTGCCCAGGCCTTCGGCCGAGCTGCTGGCCGTGGCGGCCGTCGCAGGCCGGCACTTCGACATCGAGGTCGTCGCGGACGTGGCGTCGGTCGAGATCGATACGGCGCTCGCGGTGCTCGACAGCGCGATCGCGGCGGGCCTGGTCGACGAGGACGAACGACGCCTCGGCTGGTTCCGCTTCACCGACGCCGTGGTGGCCAGGGCGCTGTACGAGACCACGGGGCGGATGCGCCGCGGACGGCTCAGGCTGCGGATCGAAGCGGCGGCCGGCCGGACCTGGGCGAAGGAGCGGCCGGCGGTCGAACGGGCCCCGGCCGCGACCTTCCCGCGGACATGACATGACCGGGCGACGGACGCCGGGCCGGCAACACCCCGTTGAACTCGAAGGGAAAGCTCCATGACTGCACACGCCACGCTCGCCCGGTTCCGCGAGTACATGGTGGGGCCCGCACGGTTCATGAACCTGCTGTCCTGCTTCGAACTCGGTCTGATCGACGAGCTCCGGGAGCACCCCGGGACGAGCGCAGTCGAGCTCGGTGTCGCTGTCGGGGCCAGGCCGGACGCGGTGGAACAACTGCTGAACCTGCCGGTCAAGGAGGGCTTCGTCGCCTATGACGAGGCGTCGGGAACGTACCGCCTCGACGCGCTCGCGGACGTCGCCGACGTCGACCTCGACCGCGTGCTCGCCTTCATGGGCAAGATCAAGGCCACCACGCTGCGGCAGCTGTACTACCTCACCGAGAGCGTGCGCAGCGGCAGCGTCGTCGGGCTGAAGGAGCTCTACGGATTCGACGGGGACCTGTACGGCGCGATGGCCGTGCACGAGGACCTGCGCGCGCCGTGGTCGAAGCTGATGGACTCGGTCACCGACCGCATCGACCCCTGGTTCTTCGGCAACGTCGACATCCCGGCCGGCTCGCAGGTGCTCGACCTAGCGGGCCACACCGGTCTCGGCGCGATCCACACCCACCGGTTCAAAGGCTCACCCGGAATGCGGGTGGCCACCTTCGACCTGCCGGACAAGCGCGAGGAATGCCTGCGCAACTTCCGGGAGCACGGCGTGGACGGCATCTCGTCGTTCATCGGCGGAGACGTCTTCGAAGCCGTCCCCCCGGGGTTCGACGTCGTCCTGATCAAGCACTTCCTGAACATGTTCGACAGGGACGACGTGCTCAAGATCCTCAACAACGTTCACGCGTCGCTCGCCCCGGGCGGGCAGGTCCACATCCTGGGGCCGATATACACCGAGAACATCAAGGACTCCTGGAGCGTCGACTACTACCCGTCCTTCTTCCTCGGCTGCGCCACCGGCCAGGGCGGACCCCAGAAGATGTCGACGTTCCGTGCCTGGCTGGAGGAGGCGGGCTTCACGGTCACCCGGGAGATCGCCCAGGACCCGGCCGAACTGCCCCCGGACGCACTGCCGTTGCAGGGCATCCTCAGTGCGACGAAGAACGGCTGACCATCCGTCCAGCGATCCGCTTCCACATCACTTGGGAGGGTCATGTCCCGCCGCCTGTTCACCTCGGAATCCGTGACCGAGGGACATCCTGACAAAATCGCCGACCAGATCAGCGACACCGTCCTTGACGCGCTGCTGCGCCAGGATCCCGCCGCGCGGGTGGCGGTCGAGACCCTGATCACCACCGGTCAGGTGCACATCGCCGGAGAGGTGGCGACCTCCGCCTGCGTGGACGTCGCCGAACTGGTCCGGGCGAAGATCCTGGAGATCGGCTACGACTCCTCCGCCAAGGGCTTCGACGGCGCCTCGTGCGGAGTGTCGGTGTCGATCGGCGCGCAGTCCCCCGACATCGCCCAGGGTGTCGACAGGGCGTACGAGGCGCGGGCCGGGGACACCGCGCAGGACGACGAGATCGCCCGTCAGGGCGCCGGCGACCAGGGCCTGATGTTCGGGTACGCGACCGACGAGACCCCCAACCTGATGCCGCTGCCGATCGAGCTCGCCCACCGTCTCGCGCGGCGCCTGTCGCAGGTCCGCAAGGACGGCACCGTCCCCTATCTGAGGCCGGACGGAAAGACCCAGGTGACCATCGAGTACGAGGGGAGCCGGCCGGTCCGTCTGGACACGGTGGTGGCCTCCTCGCAGCACGCGAGCGACATCGACCTCGACGCGCTGCTCGGCGCCGACATCCGTACCCACGTCGTCGAGCACGTCCTCGCCGAGCTGGCCGCGGACGGCATCAAGCTGGAAACGGACGGCTACCGCCTGCTGGTCAATCCCACGGGACGGTTCGAGATCGGCGGCCCGATGGGCGACGCGGGGCTCACCGGCCGAAAGATCATCATCGACACGTACGGGGGCATGGCCCGGCACGGTGGCGGCGCCTTCTCCGGCAAGGACCCGTCCAAGGTGGACCGCTCGGCTGCGTACGCCATGCGCTGGGTGGCCAAGAACGTCGTGGCGGCCGGGCTTGCCACGCGCTGCGAGGTACAGGTCGCGTACGCGATAGGCAAGGCCGAGCCGGTGGGTCTGTTCGTGGAGACCTTCGGTACCGGCACGGTCGAGGAGGAGCGGATCTCCCGGGCCATCACCGAGGTCTTCGACCTGCGCCCGGCCGCCGTCATCCGCGACCTCGACCTGCTGCGGCCGATCTACGCCCGTACCGCGGCCTACGGCCACTTCGGCCGTGAGCTCCCGGAGTTCACCTGGGAGCGGACCGACCGGGCCGCCGCCCTGCACAGGGCCGTGGAAGCGGGCTGACACGCACCATGGCGAAGGACGGGAGGATCACGATGACGTCGCACCGGACGGGCCGCGTGCTGATCGTGGGCGCCGGGATCGCCGGCATGGCGGCCACCATCGCCCTGCGGCGCACCGGCGTGTCGGTCGACCTGATCGACGTGGCGCCCGACGGCACCGTGCTCGGCGCCGGACTCACCATCACCGGCCCGACGCTGCGGGCGCTGTGGCAGCTCGGTGTGTACGACGAGGTCGCCGCACAGGGATACGTGGGCGAGGGCATCCGGGTGTGCGGCGTCGACGGCACGTACATCCGGGACATCCCGACGCCGATGCCGCCCGGGGCCGGGGTGCGCGGCTCCGGCGGCATCGCCCGGCCGACGCTGTACGGGATTCTCTCCTCGCACGTACTGGCCTGCGGGGTGCGCCCGCGCTTCGGAAGGTCCGTCGACAAGATCACACAGGACGCCGACGGCGTCGACGTCGTCTTCGACGACGGCACCATGGGCCGCTACGCCATGGTGGTCGGAGCGGACGGGATCAACTCGCGCACCCGCCACCAGGTCTTCCCCGGTGCTCCCGAACCCGCGTACACGGGCCAGAGCGTGTGGCGCGTCTTCGTCCCCCGACCGCCGGGCGTCGACCGTCGGCACTACTTCCTCGGCGGTGAGGTCAAGGTCGGCTGGACACCGGTCTCAGCCACGCAGATGTATCTGTTCGCGGTCGAGCGCACACCGCGCAGGTTCCGGGAACCCCACGAGCTGCCGGGCGGGCTCGCCGGACTGCTCGAGCCGTACGGCGGGCACGTGGCGACGTTCCGGGAGTCGATCCGCGAGGACACCGAGATCGCGTACCGCCCACTGGAGTCGTTCAGCCTGCCCGGGCCGTGGCACCGGGGGAGGGTGATCCTCGTCGGTGACGCGGCCCACCCCACCACGCCGCAACTGGCCTCGGGCGCCGGTATCGCGGTCGAGGACGCGCTGGTGCTCGCCGAGGAACTCGCCCGCCACGGCGAGGTTCCCGAGGCGTTCGCGGCGTTCTCCGCCAGGCACGAGCAGCGGTGCCGGTTCGTGGTCGAGAGCTCCGTCGAAATAGGAAGGCTCGAACAGGAACAGGCACCGCCGCAGGCCCAGACCGCCGTCGTCGAACGTGCGCTGGCCAGGCTCATGGAACCGGTCTGAGACGGCCTGGACCGGCAGGACGGAGGCCATTGGGACAGAACAAGGAGAGGAAGAACGGAACAGGAGTCAGCTCGACAGGGCCGGCAGACCGGGATCGGCACGGGGATAGCTGCCGAGCACATAGGCGGCATGACGCCGGGCGAGGGTGGCGACGACGGGGGCGACCGAGGCGTCGTCCACGTGTCCCTCGCACTCCAGGAGGAAGGAGTAGGTGCCGAGGCCCAGGCCACCGGGCCGGGACAGCACGGCTGTCAGGGGTACGCAGAAACGGGCGAACTCCTCGAGCACGGAGTGCAGATGCTGCATCTTGTCGGCCAGCGGCACGACCAGACTGGTGCGGTCGACACCGGTGGGCAGTGAGCCCGCTACGGGCCGGGTGACCTTCACGAAGCGGGTGACCGCGTCCCGCCGGTCCCCGATGTCGGACGCGACGACGTCGAGGCCGTAACGCCGGAGCGTGTTCGGGGAGGCGATGGCGGCCCGGCCGGGCGCGGCTGCGGAACCGACCTCCTGCGCGGCCTGCGCGGTGGAGGTCGCGGTGACGATGTCGGCCCGTGGCAGATGCTCGTTGAGCCAGGTACGGCACTGAGCGTGCGCGACCGGATGCGTGAGCACCTGCCGGACGGCGGCGAGGGTGCCGGCCGGGGGTACGGCGAGGGCGAACTCCACCCGCAGCAGTGTCTCGCCCACGATGCGCAGGTCCCGTTCGGCGGTGAGTGTGTCGACGGACTCGTTGACGGACCCCTCCACCGAGTTCTCCCACGGGATGACGCAGGCCGCCGCCTCGCCACGGCGCACGGCGTCAAGCGCCTGACGTACCGTCGGATACGGCACCGCCGCATCGGGCGGTACGTCGAGCCCTGTCAGAGCTGCTTCGGTGAACGAGCCGGGCGGGCCCAGATAGGCTATGGACATCAAGGGATACCTCCGGGCTCGACCGGTCAGGCGGCACTCCAGGCCCCGGCGACGGCAACAGCCTGTCGGGGATTGAGCCGCGGGTCGCACAGTGTGGTGTAGCGCTGGCCGACGTCGGCCGACTGGACCTGGCTCCAGACGCATTCGGTCACATCGTCCGGCGTGGTCTCCAGGTGCAGGCCGGACGCGATCCCGCCCGCCCCGGTGACCGCCTGCTGGAAGGCCACGACCTCTTCGATGACGGTCTGCACCGACCGGGTCTTCAGCCCGACGGGCGCCTTGACCGTGTTGCCGTGCATCGGGTCGCACAGCCAGGACACCGGGTGCCCGGCCTCGCGCACCGCCGCGACCAGGGCCGGCAGCCGTGCGGCGACATGGTCGACGCCCATGCGGGCGATCAGCGTCAGGCGGCCCGGCTCCCGGCCCGGATCGAGCCTGGCGCACAGATCCACCAGTTCCACGGCCGACATGGTGGGGCCGACCTTGCAGGCGACGGGGTTGGCGACCTGCGCGAGCAGCCGGACGTGGGAGCCCGCCGGATCGCGGGTGCGCTCGCCGATCCAGGGCAGATGGGTGGAGGACAGATAGCTCTGGCCGCCCGCCGCGCGGCGCAGCAACGGCCGCTCGTAGTCCAGGACCAGTGCCTCGTGACTGGTCCACACCGGTGCCCCGGTCGGCGGCATCCAGGCACCGGTGCGCTGGCGCAGCAGGGTGGTGGCGCGGTCCGCCGCGGCGTAGCAGGTCAGCATCCGGTCGGGGTCGGCGCGGCGCGCCTCGGGCGTGGCCGCGGGACCGTTGACCAGGTGGCCACGGTAGACCGGCAGCTCTCGCCCGCCGACGACCTCGGTGGGGGAGCTGCGTGGCTTGGCGAACTGTCCGGCGATGCGGCCGATCCGGATGACCGGCCGACCGGTGTTGATCTTCATGACGCCGGCCAGCGCGTCGATCAGTCCGATCTTTCGGTTCACCGCCTGCGGCCCGCACTCGGCGGGGTCCTCCGCGCAGTCCCCGGCCTGGATGATCTGGTAGGTGCCGACGGCCGCCTCGGCCATCAGCATGCGGAGCATCTGGATCTCCTCCCAGCCCACCAGGCCGGGCCGTGCGGCGAGCTCGGTCCGCACGGCGGCCGCGCGTGCCGGGTCCGCCCACACGGGCTGCTGTTCCGCGGCGACGAGCAGGTCCGGGTGGACGCCGGTGGCCGCCAGCGGAGGGAGACCGCGGTCATGAACGGGTGACGCGACAGGCATCGCGGACATGATCATGCTCCTTGGGTCAGAGGGGAGTCAGTTCTCGGCGGCGGGGCGGTCAGGTCGGGACGCAGCGCCGCCGCGGCACCGAGATAGACGTGGTGCATGGCGTCGCGGGGCCGCGGGCTGTGCGCGTGCGCCAGAATGCGGACGACGCGCTGCAGGGAACCCGGGACCGCGATCTCGGCGGTGCATAACAGGGGTACATCGGTCAGGCCCAGCTTCCTGGCCGCGGCCGCCGGGAAGGCGGAGCGCAGGTCGTGGGTGGTGGTGAAGACGATGCTGATCAGGTCCGCGTCGCTCAGGTCGTTGCGTCGCAGGATCTCGCCGAGGAGCTCGCTGGTGGCCGCTTCGATGAGTGCGGGGTCGTCGGACGCGACCTGAGTGGCACCGCGCACGGCACGCACGGCGAGGGGGACCGGTTCGATCACCTGGCTGGTCGGGGTCGTCACTGGCTGGCTCCTGTGTCTCCGGAAAAGAGGGGCCGGTACGGCCTGGTGATCAGGCGGCCTGCCGGGTCACCAGGCCGTACAGGGCGGCGATGGTGCGCGCCTGCGGCAGTTCGTCCAGCGGCAGCGCCGTCCGGAACTGCTTCTCCACCTGCGCGACGATCTCGATGAGGTTGAGAGAGTCGGCCTGGTAGTGGTCGAAGAGGTCCGCGGTGTCGTCGATCTCGTCCGGACCGAGCGCGAGGATCTCCGCCACGATCGCGCGGACCCGTGAGAGCGCGTTGTCGGTGTCGTTCATCTGCCGTCCTTGTCTGGGTGCGGTGCCGGTGGGGCGGGGAGCAGGCTCGCGGAAGAGCGCGATACGACGAGGATCGAGCCCACGGTGAGGACCGTCCGGCCGTCGGCCGTGCGCGTCTCACCGGTGAACTCGCCGGCCTGGCCGGAGTGGTGGTTGAGCCGTACGTGGTGTTCCAGGACATCGCCGGGGACGGCCGGCGCCACGTGGACCAGGTCGCGGATGCCGACCATCAGCGGGACCTCGTCCGGCGGGCCGAGCCCGGCGAGCGACCAGAGCAGGGAGACGGCCTGGCCGAACGACTCGAGCAGCAGTACCGACGGATAGGAGAAGCCGTCGATGCCTGCACCGTCGGCCATGTCCCGGTAGCAGTCCTCCCCACCGGTGATCGCCTTGGTGGCGACGAGCGAGCCGGGCGGCGTGAACTCCCGCACCGTGTCGAGCAGGAGCATGGGCGGGCGCTGGCGGAGCCGGCTGCGCACCTGGCTGTGGTCGAGCACCTGGCTGTGGTCAGGCACCGGCCACCACCGGTGCGAGCGTGACGGTCAGGTCCGCCGCCATCTGGCCGTCGCCGCGCGTGCCCCGGGCCCGGACGGTGATCTGGTTGTCCGTCGGGTGGGTCACCAGCAGGGAGAGTTCCAGTTCGTCGCCCGGAAGCAACGGGCGGGCGAAGCGGGCGCGGTCGATACGGCACAGCCGCAGCTCGGCGCCGAGAGCGGAACCGGCTGCCTGGCGCACCGAGTCGATCAGGAGCACTCCCGGCATGATCGGGAAGCCCGGATAGTGGCCGGTCATCTGTGTGGCGGCCCGCTCCACGGGCACCCGCACCGTGACCCGGGTGCCCTCGGGACTCTGCTCGGTCAGCGGCGGGCTGTGCAGCGCGTCGAACACCTTCGCTGTCCGGGTCGGGGCAGGCACGGTGTTCCTCAGCCCAGGCCCGGCTCGGACAGCAGGCGCTGCGCGAGCTCTTCCACGTACTCGGTGATCGTCACGTCGTGGTCGAGGTAGGGGACCACCTCGCGCGTCTTCTCGTACAGCCGCCGGGTCGCCGGCGACAGGCCCTCGATGCCCCGGATGTCGACGGCCTGGGCGGCGCAGAGCAGCTCGAAGGCGACCACGTGGGCGACGTTCTCCAGGACCTCGGCCGCACGCCGGGCGGCGACGAAGCCGAAGGACACGATGTCCTGGAAGTCCCCGGTCGAGGTGAGCGACTGGATGGACATGGGCATGCACTTCGCCCTGGTCTCCGCGGTCAGCGAGGCCGTCATGAACTGACCGCCCATCAGCCCCAGGCGCAGGCCCGGGTCCTCCTTGCACAGGAACGCCGGAAGGCCCTCGCTGTTGGTCTTGTCGAGGAAGCGGTCGACGCGGCGGTTGGACAGGTTCATCAGTGTGGTCATGGCGATCGCCAGGTGGTCCATCGCCATGGCCACGTACTGCCCGTGGAAGTGCCCGTTGTGGAACACCTCGGCCTCGTCGGGGTCGACCAGCGGGTTGTCGTTGGACGAGTTGAGCTCGTCCTCGACGACCTGCTCGATCGAGGCGAGGCTGTCCACGACCGGCCCGAGGATCTGTGGCGTGCACCGGATCGAGTAGGCGTCCTCGATGGACTGCGAACCCGCCTTCGCGGTGTCGCCCATCTCGCTTGACAGGAGGTGCTCGGTGTCGAGCTCGTCGACCGCCAGGGTCGAGTCGGCCAGCGTCTCGTACAGGAACGTGGCGACGGCCTGCTGTCCCTTGTGCGGCTTGAGCGCGTGGACCCGCGGGTCGAACGGCTTGGTCTTGCCGGCGAGGCCCTCCACGGACAGCGCCGAGACCAGCAGATACGTCTCCAGCAGCCGTCGGGCCCGGGTGATGTTGAGGCTGCCCAGACCCACCATGCCGGAGGTGCCGTTGATCAGGGCCAAGCCCTCCTTGAAGCTGAGCTCCATCGGCTCGAGGCCGACCCGCTTCAGCGCCTCGGCGCCGGGGAGCACCTCACCGTTCAGCCGCGCCTTCCACTGGCCTATGCAGACCAGGGCGATCGCGGCCAGTGGCCCGAGGTCGCCGCTGGTGCCGAGCGAGCCCTTCTCCGGAACGCACGGGACGACACCCGAGTTGCGGACCGCGATCAGCTTGTCCAGGTTCGTCAGGGAGATGGCCGAGTTGCCGCGGGACAGCGACACGATGCGGGACGTCATGATCGCGCGGACCGTGGTGTCGTCGAGGTGGGCGCCCACATTGGTCGCCACGGCGTTGAGCAGGTTCTCCTGGAGCTGCCGGGCCATCGTGACCGGCACCAGATAGTTGACGAACCCGCCCATGCTGGTGTTGACGCCGTAGATGACCCGCTCTTCGGCGACGAACTTCTCCAGCATCCGGCGCGAGGCGTGGACGCGTTCGCGGACCGTGTCGTCGATGGCCACGGGGGTGGCCGAGACCGCGCTGGACGCGACGTCGGCCAGTGGCACCCGCTTGCCGATGGACAGGGTGTAAGTCACGTGTGGCTCCTAAGCGTTCGTAGCGTGTCGTAAGTCCGATGTCCTCCGGGGGGAGGCCAGCTTCTCTGTGAGCAGGGCGCGGTCGACCTTGCCGTTCACGGTCAGGGGCAGCTCCGCCAAGGTGTGGATCGAGCGCGGCACCATGTAGGCGGGCAGTTGCTGCGCGCAGAACGCGAGCGCCGCGCGGGTGTCGATATCGCCCGGGCCGTCGAGGACGACGGCCGCCGTCAGCACGTGGTCGCCCGATCGCGGCACCAGGGTGACCGCGGCCGCCGTCACCCTGGGCAGGCGGGTCAGGGTGCCCTCGATCTCACCCAGCTCCACCCGGTTCCCGTGGATCTGCACCTGGTGGTCGGACCGGCCCACGAAGGAGAGATCGCCCTGGGCGCCCAAGCGGGCCAGGTCGCCCGTCTTGAACACCTTCTGCCCGTGCCGCGGATCGGCCGGGTCGGGCACCAGGACCGCGGCCGTGGCCTCGGGGTCGTTCCAGTAGCCGGTGAACAGCGCCGGGCTGCGCAGGTAGATCTCGCCGGTCTGCCCAGGCTCCGTGACGATCCCGCCGCGGCCGTCCACAAGGGTCATCTCGGCGCCGGCGTGGGCGTAGCCGATCGACAGCCGCTCCAGGCCGGCCGGCAGCGGATCGGGTACGTCGGTGAAGGAGGCGGCCATCGACTCCGTCGCCCCGTAGCCGTTGACGACGCGGACGCCGGGGAGCATCTCCTGCAGCCGGCGCAGTTCGGGGATCGGGAACTCCTCGCCCGCGAAGACGACCGAGCGCAGGGGCTCCAGCTCCTTGAGCAGGTCGGGGTCGTGACGCAGGACCGGCCGCCACAGCGACGGGACGCCGTGCACCTGGGTGACCTCGGCGTCGCGCAGGAAGCCGATCATGCGCCGAGGCGAGGAGAGGTCCTCCCGCCGCACCGGGACGAGGGTGGCACCGCTGCTGAGGGCCACACCGATTCCGAACAGCGCGAAGTCGAACTGGAGCGGCGATGTGCCGGCCACCCGGTCGCCGGGCCCGGCCAGCTCGTCCGTCCGCATCGCGCGCAGAAACGTCACGATCGACCGGTGGCTCATCACCACGCCCTTGGGGCGTCCGGTCGAGCCGGAGGTGAAGACGATGTACGCGGTGTCGGTGGCGAGCACGTTCCGGCGCCGGCGCACCCGGCGGGCCGGCGCCCGCTCCACCACCAGCCCGTCCGGGCTGAAGTGGGCGCTGCCCTCCACGTCCACCCGCTCCCTGGGCGCGAGACCGTCGGCGCGGGCGTGGAGAGCGGGTTCTACCGCGCTCACAATGGTCTGCAGCCGGGTGTCCGGGGTCTGCGGGCTCACCGTCACGAACGGCAGGCCCAGCATCGAGCAGGCGAGCAGCATGGCGACCGATGCCGCCGAGGTGTCCGCCTCGACGATCACCCGGTCACCGACGTCGAGGCCGAGGCCGTCCAGAACGGCCGCGTACTCCTGGATCAGAAGATCGAGGCGGCGGTAGGAGGTCTCGTGGAGGACTCCCTTGTCGTCCGCCTCCACCACCGCGGGCCTGTCCGGAGCGACGGCCACGGGCTCCATGAGCAACCCGTAGAGGTTGTCCACCGAAGGACGCGGGCGTTCCATAACGTCTCCCTGGTCGGTTGAGTGAGGGCGGTGACGGAGCCGCCGTGTCGCGTATGGGCCTCGGGAGCAACCGTGGGGCACCGCGATGGGTGCGGGACTGGAGGGCGACTTGAGCAGCGGTGTACGGGCAGGTCGGCGCCCTGCGACGAACCCCGCGCCCCGCGCCGGCGGGCACCGTCCGGCACCGGCTGCGCACGCTCCAGTGGGGTGCGAGGGGCAGACGAGGGCCGCGCCCTAGCGTCGCTCTCCATACCGAACCAGCCGAAGTCTGAAGGAGCCCGTATGTCCTCCGAGGAGCACGAGTTCAAGCTGCCTGGCGCGGATCTTCCGCAGCCCGACGCCGAGCTGCGCAAGCGGCGCGAGGCCGTTGTCGCGGAGCACACCATCGCCGAGTCCGCCTGGGACATCGACGGCGTGCTCGCCACGTTCCCGCGCGGCGGCGTCTACCGGGTCATGGCGTATGAGGAGAGCCCGTTCATCGGTGAGGAGGCCATCAAGAAGGGCTACTTCGCGGAGCTGCAGAAGGCCTTCCCGAACCCCGAGCACGACCTGTTCATCGTCCACCACACGCCGACCGCGGTGATCCTCGAGGCGCAGATGCGCGCCAAGCAGGAGGCGGACTGGCGCGGCATACCCAACCGCGGCAAGACCGTCGAGGCCCCTGTCGCCGTCTTCTTCCACTTCGACGGCGACGTCCTGATCGACGAGACGCTGTACTTCGACTTGGACACCTTCGCCCGCCAGCTCGCCTGAGCCGGCCCGGGTCCCGTTCATCGCCGACCGACAAGGACCATCACTCATGAGCGTGTCCAGGACGGACCGGAAGGCACCGTCGGAGACCCACTCGGCCGGGGTGCGCCCGCTCCTGCTCGAGTCCGCGGGCCTGACCCTGTCGGGCCTGCTGGCCGAGCCGGCCGACGGGCCGCCGCGCGCCACCGTCGTCGCCGTGCACGGCGGCGGTATGCGGGCCGGGTACTTCGACGGGCAGGCCGACGCCGACCTGTCCCTGCTCACGCTCGGCGCCCGGCTCGGATTCACGGTGCTGGCCCTGGACCGGCCCGGCTACGGCCGGTCCGCGGCCCGGATACCCGACGGCATGACCCTCGACGAACAGGCCGCCGTGCTGTCCGGGGCGCTGGAGACGTTCGCCGACGGCCATCCCGTCGGGCGCGGCTTCCTGCTGCTTGCCCATTCCTACGGCGGCAAACTCGCCCTGACGACCGCCGCGCGGACGTCGGGCCTGCTCGCCGTGGACGTCTCGGGAACAGGTCACCGCTACGGCGTCGAGGCGGCCGACCGGCGGCGCCTGCGACGTCATCTGGAGTGGGAGCACAACTGGGGCCCGCTGGGTCTCTATCCGCCGGGTACGTTCCGCGCGGCCGAGGCCCTGGTCGCACCCATCCCGGTCCGGGAGTCCGCCGAGGTGGCCCAGTGGCCGCAGAAGTTCGAGGAACTGGCACCGCAGATCGCTGTTCCACTGCGGCTGACCTTCGCCGAGTACGAGACCTGGTGGCGCAACGAGGAGCCGGACATCGCCGAGATGACCTCCAGGCTGACCAACGCCCCCGTCCTGAGGGTCGAGCGCCAGCCCGGCGCGGGCCACAACATCAGCCTCGGCCTGGCCGCCCGCTCCTACCACCTGCGCGCACTCGCCTTCTTCGAGGAGTGCCTGCAGTCCGCCGGGGACGACTCGGCCGCCGCACGTCCCAGGAGCGCGCAAGGCGCGGTCGCCGCCTAGTGTTCACTCCGTGGCCCCATGAATTCCTCATGCTTTCCATGTGACTCGTTCGCTACGGAACCGCCGCACGGGGGTTCATGCTGTGGGATGCGCGTGTATCCCGGGCGAGGGGGCGGCCTGTCGGGCGGCTCCAGCGGCCCGAGGAGGTTTGTTGTCCATGATTCCACCTCCGAAAGACTCCCCCTTGCACCTGCACCATTTGTGGTCCCTGCACGAGGACACGGCGGTCGGGTGGGACGAGGAAGGCCAGGCACTGGTGCTCAGCGGTCCGCGGGGCATCGAGCGGATCGAGGCGCCCACGACGATCGTGGCCGAGGCGCTGTACCGCATGGAAATGGGTCCCGTCCGGCTCGCGAACGTGGTGCGGCCGAACGAGGAGGCGAGCACCGGCCACAGCAGCTACCAGGTGTTGCTGCGGGTGCTCCGCGAGATCTCCCACCTGGTGATCAGAACGCTGTCCATGGAGGACCTCAGGGGACCGGTGCTGTCGGTGGTGCCCGTGAGCCGCACCGCCCGCTTCGTCCCGGTCTCGGTACCGCCGCAGCACCGGGTGCGGCTGCGCCCCGATGTGACGATCACGGCGCAGACGAATTCCTTCCTGCTGGAGTGCCGCGGCCTGGAGCACCATGTGCAGATCCACCGCCCCGAGGCCATGTGGGTGGTGTCCCTGCTGGCCTGGGCGACGACGCCGCAGGCGATGGTCGAGGTGGCTCCGCTGCCCGCCGAACTGACCCTGGCGATCCTCGGTCACCTGGCCGGGGCCGGCATGACAGTGGTCGCCGGCTGACCGGTCACATGAGCCAGCCCGACTCGCGGGCGATGCGGATGGCGTCGACCCGGTTACGCGCGTTGAGCTTGGTCACGACCGTGGTGAGGTAGTTGCGCACGGTGCCCACGGACAGGTGGAGCTGCGCGGCCATCTCCTGGGGTTCCGACCCCTGCGAGGCCATGCGCAGCACCTCGGTCTCACGGATGGTCAGCGGGCTCTCGCTGCCGCCCCAGGCGGCCAGGGCCAGTTGCGGGTCGATCACCCGCTGGCCGGCGACGACCCGGCGCACGGCCTGGGCGAGATCGCTGGGCGGCGCGTCCTTGAGGAGAAAACCCGAGACGTGCGCGGCCATCGCCCGGCGCAGCGTGCCGGGGCGGCCGAGGCTGGTGAGGATCAGGGTCCGGCACTCGGGGAGGCGCTCATGCAGGAGTTCGGCCGCGCTGAGTCCGTCCAGGCCGGGCAGATCGATGTCGATGATCGCCACGTCGGGCCGGTGCTCGCGCGCCCCGCCCAGAATCTGATCGCCGCGCTCGACCTCGAGGACCACTTTCAGGTCGTCCTCCAGTTCGAGCAGCGCCACCAGCGCGCCGCGGACCATGTGCATGTCTTCGGCCAGGAGAATCCGAATCATCGTCGCGCGTCCACCGTTCCCCCACTTACGGAATTTCTTCTGGACCAGATCCTGCGCGGCGCCTGCCGTCGGAGCTTCGTCGACGGGGGTCCTGGTACCGAGGCCGCTCACGCTACATGGTCGGTCCGGCCCTTCGGCTGCAGTTCTTCGGCGATCCTGCGGGCTGTCGGAACGTGCTCCCGAAGGGGTGCCTCGGCCGTGAGCTCGAAGCGGTCCACGTCGAAATCGTCGGTGAGGCGCCTTGTGAACAGCCGGCCGCCGATGTCCTCCAGCCGGCGTTCGAGGTTGCCCAGGCCGCTGCCGCTGTGGGGCGAGCGGGGATGGGAGCCGACCACCAAGCCGTCGTTGGCGATCGTGAGCCGGACGACGCCGTCCTCGACCTGGGCGGAGATCCAGCACTGCGAGGCCTTGGAGTGCCGCAGCAGATTGGTGACACTCTCGCGCAGCACCGTGGCCAGCGCGGTGGACGTCATCAGCCCCAGGCCCTCGATGGTGTCATGGGCGTCGACGGTGACCGAGACGTCGGCGGCGGCCAGCACCGACTCGGCGGAGGAGAGTTCCGAGACAAGGGACATCTCGCGGTACCCGCTCGCGACCCGGCGCACATCGGCAAGCGCCTGGCGGGAGATGACGAGGACGTCGTCGACCTCTTCGCAGGCTCGGTACGGATTGGTCGGGATGAGGCGCCGAACCAGTTCGTTCTTGAGAGAGATGGCGGAGAGGCTGTATCCGAGCAGATCGTGCAGATCACGGGAGAAACGTAACTGCTCCTGACTGACGGCCAGCCGGGCCAGTTCGGCGCGGGCCTTGGTCAGCTGGTCGACCAGGCCGGACAGGCGGCTCAGCCCGTACACGACGAGACCCGTGAGCGCGGTCGTCTGGACCAGGTACACGACGTCGATGGCACCCCGGCCGGCCAGGACGGCGGGGACGACCATGCTGAGCGACGTCGCTCCGTACAGCGTCCAGCCCGCTCTGGTCGGCAGGACCAGCAGGAGGGAGCCGGCGAAGAAGCCGGCCATGGCGCCCCAGTACACCCCGAACCAGATCAACGGCAGGAACGAGAAGAGCCCCTGAGCGGTCAGGGTCATCACTTTGGTGCGCGTCCGGGCTTTGGAGAAGCCGGGTGCCGAGTGCGCGAGCTGCAGCAGGAACACCACCGCCAGGCAGAAGACGGCACGGGCCAGATCGTACGCGCCGAGCGACTGGGAAAGCAGGTTGAGGAAGGTGATGCCCAGATAGCAGATCAGTGCGGCCAGCAGAATGCCCCGGGCTGTCTTGGTGACCACGTATCCGTCGTCCTGCGGTCGGCTGGCACGAGCTGGAGGTCTGTTCGGCCGGATGCGGTACATCTTTCGTCTTCCAGCTCCCCTCGCGTGTCGATTACGTTTCGACCAACTGGGCTCCATTCTATGTAGGTTGGATGAAGTTCGGTGGTCATCTCCGCATTGGTCGTTGCCGCGGAATCCGGCTCACGGGCGGTACCGACCAGGCTCGGGGCCGCCGCACGCGGCCCCTGTCAGACGAACAGTGGGATCGGGTTGAGCTCCTCGTAGGGGGTGGGCCGGGGGAGGTCGCCGAGTGCGACAGGCGCGTCGAACAGCCGGCCCGGCGCGTACCGGGCCCAGAAGTGGCGCAGCCCGGGCACGATCACCTTGACCACGGGTAGGGCGACGTCCGGGCGGGTCTGGTCGAGGACGAGCAGCTCCAGGCCCTTGGCGGCGGTGAGTTCGGCGATGGCCTCGACATCGTCGAGCAGATCGTCGCGCATCACGTAGTTCCAGTGGCCGGGGGTGCGTGGCCGGGTGGCCGGGGCCGGTGCCAGATAGGGCTGGTTGGCCACCGTCGCCTGCCGCCACCAGCGGACCGGGAGCGGATCTGTGATGCCGTAGCCGCCGCCCGGGCGGTCGGTGCTCACGGCCGGAAGTAGCTGCCCCGCCTCGGTCAGCGCGCGGCGTAGTGCGACGGCCGGGTCGAAGTGCGCGCCGAAGCCGAAGATGATGTCCTCGGTGGGCCCCTCCGTACGTCGGGACACCGCCACCATCGCGGGAATGCCGAGGTCCGAGGTGAGGTCGAGGGCCCACAGATCGCGGCCCATCTTCCGGTATCCGTCGCGCAGCCGCCCGATGTACGGCTCGTGGAACGCGTCCAGGTCGATCGCGGGCCGGCGGGTGCGGTTGTACCACCACAGGGCGACGGCGTCCCGTTCCACCAGTTCCAGGAAGCCCTGCAACAGGGCGTCCTCCGGGCTGCTGCCCGCCGCGTTGCCGTTGGAGTCGGCGTACGGACCCGGCGCATCGGGGGCGGCGGAGAAGTAGAGCATCGAGGTGGGCAGCAGCCGTTGGCGCCGCTCGGTCAGGGACCACACCGGTGTCCACTCCACCGGCCTGTTCTCGTCGAAGGGCTCGGGCACGTAGTGGAAGGGCGAGCCCGAGCGGTTCCAGCGGTCCCGTTCGCGGAACTGCTGGTCCGCGTACAACTGGCAGACGTTGGGGGGGATGGCCTGCTCGCCGAGGGCGCGCAAGGTGTCCACCACGACCGGTTCGTCGCCGTGCCGGGTGCCGCAGTAGCGCTCCACCGCCTCGCACAGGGCGCTGGTGCGGGCCTCCGCGTCGGTCAGGCCCTTGCCGCCGCTCTGCGAGCGCAGCCCGGCGGGACCGCGGTCGCGCATCGCCAGGTTGTGCCCCGACACATAGGTGGTGGCGAACTTGGGTGCCCCGGGGGAGGGCTCGAGCACGGGCACGATGCCGGTGACCGGGCTCACCAGATGCGCGTGCCGTTTGAGCAGCTGGTCGGGGCTGAGGGCTCGGTGGTCGCCGTTGCCGGCCTTGGCCCGCGACACAGGGACGAACGGCGCGAGCACCCGGCGGCGCGTCAGACCGGGATCGCCGCAGGAGGAGCACTGGGGAATCCGGGACACGGTGTGGACCCGGGTGCTCAGGGTGAGGGTGTCGACCGTGCGGATGGCGCCCTGGTCGGCGTAGCGCAGTCCGGCCAGCCACTTGGCCGCCTCCAGGACCGCGCTCTGCGCGGCCATGACGCGCCCCGCCGAAAGGGAGGCGAAGGGCCGCGCGAGCGGGCCGTCCAGGCCCAGGGCCCGCTGGAGCGGCTCCTCGTAGCCGCGGTGCTGTTCGACGCGGTGGGCCAGACACGACCAGCAGGCCCCCTCGCCCGGCCGGAAGAACGGGCCGATCCACGGCTCGTAACCGCACAGCCGGGTGAGCAGCCACGGCTTGCCCGTCGCCCGGTGCTCGGCGTCGACCCGCTCCAGCTCGGGGGAGAGGTAGTCGTCGCACAGCACCAGCGTGAGCTCCGCGTCCGCGTCCGCGGCGGTGAGCCCGAGACCGGACTCCCGGCTGGCCGCGAGCACCGGTGCGGCGTCCACGCCGTTGAGCGGCAGGACCCGCAGCCGGGAGCCGGCCAGTCCCGCCGCGGTGCGGGTGCCGTCCAGACCGGCCAGGTCCCAGTACGCCTCGGCGACCGGGTCGGTGCCCGTCGCCGCCAGGGCGGGATCGCAGAAGCGGAGCAGCCCGGCCCCGCTGAGCCGGGCCAGCCCGTCCTCGACCTCCTCGGTGGTGAGGACGGACGAGGCGGCCCGCAGGATCTCGCTGAGCGACCGGGTGCCGTCGAGCAGCGGCACCAGCACGTCGGCGAGTACCCCGTGCAGGGTGGTCACGCCCCGGCGGGAGACCAGGTAGGTCGCCTCGCCGGGGACGGTCGCCGGACGCAGATGGTGCCTGAATCCGACAAGGGCCGAGCCGTCCGGCAGGACGGCCGGTCCGGGGCCTTGCGGGAGGGGCGACTCCAAGGTCATATCCAGGTCTCCGCGACCGCTTCACCATCAAGGGTCACGGAGGCCGTGGTGGAGGGGGAGTGCGCGGGGATCGGGATGGCGCAGAGGCTGAACAGCGCGGTGGTCCCGAGGGAGTGGTCGAGGCGTTCGACCACGAGGAGCGGACGGGCGGGAGCTGCCTCGGTGACGCGCGCCGAGAGGGTGGCAGTGGCACTGGCGTGGCTCATCGCAGGTGTTCCTCACTGAAGGTGGGCTGGTGCTCCGATGCCCAGGATTCTTCGTGAGTGAGTGATGCGGCGCACAGTGTCGCCTTCACCGGAGGCGGGTGAAGTTCTCACTCAAATGGAGGGCCGGACTCCGTCGGCCGCCTCTTTGAGAGGTTCCCACCAGTCGCGGTGATCACGGTACCACTGGACGGTTTCGGCCAGCCCCTGGGTGAAGCTCTTGCGCGGTGCGTACCCCAGTTCCTCGCTGATCTTCGTGCAGTCGACGGAATAGCGCAGGTCATGACCCTTGCGGTCCTCGACGTGCTCGACGCTCTCCCCCCACTTTGCTCCGCACGCCTCCAGCAGCAGGGCGGTGAGCTCCTTGTTGGAGAGCTCGGTGCCGCCCCCGATGTTGTAGATCTCGCCCGCGCGCCCCTTGGTGCGGACCAGTTCGATGCCCTGCACATGGTCGTCGATGTGCAGCCAGTCGCGGACGTTGCGGCCGTCGCCGTACAGCGGGACCTTCCCGCCGTCGAGGAGGTTGGTCACGAAGAGGGGGATCACCTTCTCGGGGAAGTGGTGATGACCGTAATTGTTCGAACAACGGGTGACGCGGACGTCCATACCGTGGGTGCGGTGGTACGACAGCGCGATCAGGTCGCTCGCCGCCTTCGACGAGGAGTACGGGGAGTTGGGACGCAGCGGATGGCTCTCGGGCCAGGAGCCCTCGTCGATCGAGCCGTACACCTCGTCGGTGGAGATGTGCACGAAGACCTTGACGCCGGCCCGGTGCGCCGCGTCGACGAGGGTGTGTGTGCCGACCACGTTCGTACGGACGAACTCGGCGCCGCCGTCGATCGACCGGTCGACGTGCGACTCCGCGGCGAAGTGCACCACCTGGTCGTGCTCGGCCATCAGCTTGCCGACCAGCTCGGCGTCGCAGATGTCGCCCTGGACGAAGGAGAAGCGCGAGTGCGCCCGGACCTCGTCGAGGTTGGCGGGAACGCCCGCGTACGTCAGCTTGTCCAGGACGGTGATCGCGACATCACCTGGACCCTCGGGGCCCAGCACCGTACGGACGTAGTGCGAGCCGATGAATCCGGCCCCGCCGGTCACCAGAACACGGGTGGTGGTGCGCACCTCGGCGTCGGCCGCGTCGGCCGGTCGCATCGCGGACATGGGGACGTCCTCCTTCTCAGGCTACGCGTGCGGTCGGCATCGGACGGCGGCGGGCGGCGATCTCAGTGACGTAGGCCCCGTACGCAGTGCCCGACATCTCCTCGCCGAGGCGTCGGCACTGTTCGGCGGTGATGAAGCCGCGGTTGAGGGCCACTTCCTCGACGCAGGCGATCCACTCGCCCTGCCGCTGCTCGACCAGCTGGACGTACTGCGCGGCCTGCAGCAACGAGTCGTGGGTGCCCATGTCCAGCCAGGCGAAGCCGCGGCCGAGTTCGGTGAGCCGGGCCCGGCCCTGCGCCAGATAGGCGAGGTTGACGTCGGTGATCTCCAACTCGCCCCGCGCCGACGGGGAGAGGTTCTTGGCGATCCCGACCACATCGCTGTCGTACAGGTACAGCCCGGTCACCGCGATGTTGGAGCGCGGGTCGGCGGGCTTCTCCTCCAGCGACAGCAGCCGGCCGTCGGCGTCGATCTCCCCAATCCCGTAACGGTGCGGATCGCTCACCCGGTAGCCGAACAGCGCGGCGCCGTCAAGGTTGCGCAGCGCGTCGTCGAGAAGCACCGAGAACCGCGGCCCGTGGAAGATGTTGTCGCCCAGCACCAGCGCGACCTGGTCGTCATCAATGAAGTCGGCGCCGATGACGAGGGCCTCCGCGATGCCGCGGGGCTGGTCCTGCTCGGCGTAGGAGATGTTCAGACCGAGCCGGGAGCCGTTCCCGAGGAGGGTGCGGAAGCTCTCCGAATGGTGCCTGGAGGAGATCACCAGGATGTCCCGGATTCCGGCCAGCATCAGCACGGAGAGCGGGTAGTAGATCATGGGCTTGTCGTAGACCGGCAGGATCTGCTTGGACAGCGTGCCGGTCAGCGGGCGCAGCCGGGTGCCGTTGCCACCGGCGAGGATGATGCCCTTCATCTCAGCTTCCCTTTCGTCGTGCGTGGGGTGGGGCCGGCCGTGCGCAGGGTCCGAGAACCCCGGGATGCCGGGTGGGGATGCCGGGTTCCCGGCCGTGAGCCGGTCCGCCGGGATCCGTGCGGGAGCCACTGCGCAGGGGGTCTGTCCGACGACCCGGTGCGGCTTCCTCCGGTGGCGGCGCGGGGCCGCGGCTGCCCGGGTCCCGCTCCCTGATGGTGCTTCCGGCCGATCGAGTGCGGGCGGAGCAGCGGTGGAATCAACCGGCGCTTGAGCCGGGCTGCCTAGCCTTGGCGGGACGTCCCGCGCCGTCGGCGTCGGGCCGGCCCCTCGTTCCTGGCCGCGCGGCGGGAACCGCTGTCTTCCATGGTGAAGTCGGAAGGAAATTCCTGAATGAGTACTGACAAAATCGCCCTCGACGGCGATACGGCAAGGGTGGGGAAGTCTCCGGGCCTGGCCATCCTGATCACGGCCCTGGCCACCTTCATGGCGGGGCTCGACAACCTCGTGGTCCTCACCGCGCTTCCCACTATCAGGGACGAACTCGGCGGCAGCCTGGAGCAGCTGGAATGGACGGTGAACGCCTACACGCTGTCGTTCGCCGTGCTGATGATGTTTGGTTCGTCCCTCGGTGACCGGTTCGGCCGCCGCCGGGTGTTCATCGGCGGTCTGGTGGTGTTCACGGCCGCGTCCGCCTGGGCCGCGCTGGCACCCGGCATCGGTGAGCTGATCGCCGCCCGTGTGGTCCAGGGCGCCGGTGCCGCCGCCATCATGCCGCTCTCCCTCACGCTGCTCACCAGCGCCGTGCCCGCCGCGAAGCGGGGCGCCGCCCTCGGCATCTACAGCGCGGTCGGCGGACTGGCCATCGCCGGCGGTCCGCTGGTGGGCGGGGTCGTGACGGAGCACCTGTCCTGGCAGTGGATCTTCTGGATCAACGTGCCGGTGGGCCTGCTGCTCATCCCGGCCTCCTGGCGCGGTCTGAAGGAGAGCCACGGTCCCAACAACCGCCTGGACATTCCCGGCACCTTCCTGATCAGCCTCGGCCTCCTCGGCTTCGTGTACGGCCTGATCCGGGCCAACGGCCACGACGGCTGGGGCGCCCCGAAGGTCCTCGGCCCTCTGGTCGGCGGCCTTCTGCTGATCGTCGTGTTCGTCCTGTGGGAGAAGCGCACCAAGACGCCCATGCTGCCCATGCGGATGTTCCGGAACCGGGCCTTCAGCGCGGTCAACGCCGGTGGTCTGCTGATGGCCTTCGGCATGTACGGCGTCGTCTTCCTCATCACGCAGTTCATGCAGACCGTCCAGCACATGACGCCCACGGAGGCGGGTGTGCGGATGCTGGCGTGGACGGCGATGCCGCTTCTCGTGGCGCCCTTCGCGGGCATCCTGTCCGACCGGATCGGCGGACGCCCCGTCGCGGTCTTCGGGCTCACGATGCTCGCCCTCGGGTTCGCCTACTGGGCGATGGTGATCGAACCCGACACGTCCTACGTCGGGCAGCTGCCCGGCTATCTGCTGGGCGGCGTGGGGGTCGCCTGCTTCTTCGCCCCGCTCATGAACCTGACGATGAGCTCTGTCGAGGTCTCCGAGCAGGGTGTCGCCTCCGGTTCGACGTCGGCCATGCGTGAGCTGGGTGCGGCGCTCGGTGTGGCCGTCCTCAGCAGCATCTTCACCCACAACGGCGGTTACGCGTCGGGCCAGCAGTTCGTCGACGGATTCGTGCCCGCGCTGTGGGTCGCCGCGGCGGCCACGGCACTGGCCGCGGCCGTCATGCTCTTCGCGCCGCGGCGGTCCTCCATCACGGAGGAACCGCAGAGCGCCGAACCCGTCGTGGCCGTGGAGGCACCGACCTCCTCGGTCGCCGGCTGACGCCCGTACACCGACCCCGCGGCCCGACACGAGGACATCGCGTTGGGCCGCGCGTGTTCGGCGGCACGGCATCGCTCGTGCGTCCAGCTCAGCGCTCCACCGGATTACTTGTCACCTATCACTCCACCGGCAGAAAGGCCGTGCGAGACATGAAGGTTCTCTTCGCAAGCCTCGGAAACTACGGGCACGTGTTCCCCATGGTGCCGCTCGCCAAGGCGACGGTCGAGGCCGGGCACGAAGTGTGGTTCGCCACCAACCACCAGTTCCACCCCATCCTCGAGAAGTCGGGGCTGCGGCCGGTCAGCTGCGGGCTCACCGTTCCCGAGGCGTTCATCGAGGCGGCGGGCGGCCAGGCATTCCTGGACGCCCACGGCGGTTCCGTGCAGGCCAGTGACATTCCGTCCGACCAGCTGGCCGGCCTGGCCGTGAAGGCGTTCGGCTCGGTGCTGCCGCGCAACGTCTTCGAGGACATCACCCCTGTCATCGACTCGCTCCGGCCCGACCTGGTCGTCTACGAGATCGCCAACCCGGGCGCCGGCTTCGCGGCCGCGGCGGCGGGTGTGCCCGCGCTCTGCCAGGGCATCGGCCGCGTCTCGCCCGCCCCCACGATGGACCCGCTGATCCAGCGGGAGCTGTTCGGTACGGCGAACGAGCTGGGGGTCGCCGACAAGATCGGCCCCAACCGGACCCTGGGCAACCCCTTCGTCGACATCTGCCCCTCCGTCGTGCAGACCGAGGAGATCCCGTCCTCGGGCGTCCGGATCATCCAGCAGCGGCCCATCCCCTTCGCCGAACCGGGCGAGCTGCCCGCGCAGATCACCGAGGGGGAGGGCCCGCTGGTCTATCTGAGCTTCGGCACCGTGGTCGGCTCAGCGGAGCGGCTGCGCACCGTGATCGACGGTCTGCTGCCGCTGGGCGTGCGGGTCCTCGTCGCGACGAGCGCGGTGGACCCGGCCGATCTGGGCGAGCTGCCGGACCGGGTCGTTGCGCTGCCCTGGGTGCCGCAGGCCGAGGTGCTGCGCCACGCCGACGTCGTCATCCACCACGGCGGCCACGGCACCACGATGGCCTCGCTGGCCGCGGGGCTGCCCCAGCTGATCCTGCCGGCGGAGGGCGACGGCTTCGCCAACGGGCCCGCCGTGCGCGCGGCCGGGTCGGGCCAGGTGCTGGTCGGTGCGGAGGTGACCTCCGCGGCGGTGGAGGCCGAGGTCCGCACCCTTCTGGCCGACGGCGCGATCGGGGAGGCCGCGCGCCGGATCGCCAAGGAGGTCGAGGCCATGCCCGGACCGGACGAGACGGTCGCGCGGTTCCCCGAGTTCGTCGGCTGACCGGAACCCCGTAAAGCTCCAGATCCACGAAGCGCTCGGTCGGCACACCCCGGCCGAGCGCTTCCGTGCTGCCTTCACGCGGGGACCGCCCCGCCCGCGCCGGCCACGGGCGGACCCCGACCGCGGCATCACCGCAATCACCCGCAGCACCGGCCCCGACCTCACCGTGCAGACGTCCACGAGTCCGCGACAGAGCGGAAATCAAGGGGCGCTGCACCGGCCAGGGTTAGTTTTCCGGCCACTGAAGGAATACGGGTGATCTTCGATGGAGCTCCGAATACTGGGACCGATAGAACTCTGGACGGGCCATGCCCTGGCTGATCTCGGCCCCGCGCGGCAGCGCAGCATCCTCGGTGTGCTGCTGGTCGATCCGGAACGACCGTTACCGCTTGAGTCCCTGGTCGACCGCGTCTGGGGAGACCGGCCGCCCGCGGGGGTTCGCAATGTCGTCCATACCTACATCACCCGGCTGCGCCGGGCGCTCGCTTCGGACGGCTTGTCCGAGCCGGTCGGGCTGATCCGAACCCCGGCCGGCTACCAGGTTTCGGCCGATCCGGGCGCCGTGGACCTGGTGCGGTTCCGCCGGCTGCTCAAGAGGGCCCAGCAGGAGGGACTCGGCGACCAGGAGCGCAGCACGCTGCTCCAGCAGGCATTGCACATGTGGCGGGGCGACGCGCTCAGTGGCATGCAGAGCGACTGGGCCGCCCGGCTCCGGGAGACGCTGAGGCAGTTGCACCACGAGGCGCTCAGCCAGTGGGCGGACGCCGAGATCCGCCTCGAACGCCCCGGCGCCGTCCTCGCGGAGCTGCGCGCGGCACTGCTGACCGACCCGCTCTCCGAACAGCTCTGCGAGCGGCTGATGCTCGCGCTTTATCTGGAGGGACGCAGCGTCGACGCGCTCGAGTACTACCAGTCGATCCGCCGGCTGATCGCCAAGGACCTCGGCACGGACCCGTCGCGCCGGCTGCAGCGGCTTTACGAGACGATCCTGCGCGGCGGGACGGCTGTCCCCGCCCTGTCCCCCGACCGCGGCGACATACGCGGCGCCGGCCCGCAGAGCCCGGGCACGCCGGCCGCCGCCGTGTTCCCGGTCACCACTGCCCCGCACATCCCGCAGATGCTCCCGATCGACCTCCCCGACTTCATCGGGCGCGAGCGTGAACTCGACGTGCTCCAGCGGACCCTGACCCAGCCCACCGACGCACAGCCGCCCGCGGTGGTCCTGGTCGGCGGCGGCGGCGTCGGAAAAACCGCGCTGGCCGTGCGCCTCGGGCACCGGCTGCGGTCCGCCTTCCCCGACGGCCAGCTGTACGCGGCGCTGCGCGGCAGCACCGGCCGGCCGGCCGACCCGCACGCGGTGCAGGGCCGGCTGCTGCGTGCGCTGGGCACCGACCCCGACCGGCTGCCGGCCGACCCCGACGAGCGCGCCGAGGTGTACCGGCTGGCCCTCGCCGGGCGCCACCTGCTTCTCACCCTCGACGATGCGGCCGACGACGAGCAGGTGCAACCGCTGCTGCCGGGCAGCGCGGACACCGCGGTGCTGATCACCAGCAGGGGCCGGCTCAGCGCACCGCTCGGCGCCCGCGTCCCGCATCTGGCGGAACTGCCGAACGGCCACAGCGTCCGGCTGCTGGCCCGGCTGCTGGGGCCCGAGCGGGTCTCCCGGGAACCGTCGGCCGCGGCCGCGATCGCGCGGTACTGCGGCGGGCTGCCGCTCGCCCTGCGCGCCGCGGCGGTACGGCTCAACACCCGCCCACACTGGTCGCTGAGCCGGTACGCGGAGCGGCTCAGCGACGACGGCCGGCGCCTCGACGAGCTGGCGCACGGTTCGCTGAGCGTGCGGGCCAGCTTCAGGGCGACGTACAACGCGCTGCCCAAGGACGCCCGCGAGGCGCTGTGCTGCCTGGGCCATCTGCCGATGTCGGAGTTCGACGCCCATCTGGCCTGCCCGGTCCTCGGCAAGGACTTCGCCACCGTCGAGGACGCCTGTGAGCAGTTGGTGGAGGCGTACTTCCTGAGCGTGGCCGCCCCCGCGACGGCCGACCAGCCCACCCGCTACCGCCTCGACGGCCTGCAACGCAGCTTCGCGCAGGAACTCGGCTCCGGCCAGGAGGCCGCCGCCACCCCCGCCCTGGACGAGGCCGTCCCGCTGTCCATCTGAGGGCTCTCCGCAGGCGTGTCCTCGGATCGGCCCGGCATGGTCCAAAGAACACGCACCGGGGACTCACCTGGGAATACACCTGCGGTCAAGAGGCACTCCAGTCCAGCGCCCATCACGGTGCCGGAGAGTCGTCTCCGAAGCCACCCATGCGACAGGGCAGGAAGGACTGGGACCGCAAATGACGCCTCCGGACACTCCCCAGGCCGTGCTGCCGGACCTCGACGGGGCCGACACACAGCCCCGGCCCGCGAAACCGGCGCACCCCCCCACGATGGCCGAACTGGCCGACGAACTGAGCACCCGCAGGGCGCAGGCCCACTTCGGGCACGATCCGGACGCCGACGCCCGGCATCTCTCCAAGGGCAAGCTGCTGGCCCGCCGGCGCATCGAGGAACTCCTCGACCCGGGCACGTTCACCGAGCTGGGGCTGTTCGCCGAACACCGGGCGGTCGGCTTCGGCATGGAGGACTCGCACCCCGAGGGCGACGGAGTGATCACGGGCTGGGGCAAGGTCGACGGCCGTACGGTCTTCGTCTTCGCTCACGACGCCAGGGTGCGCGGCGGCGCGCTCGGCGCGACGTTCGCCGCGAAGATCCACCAGCTGCTCGACTTCGCCGACTCCGTCGGCGCCCCGGTCATCGGCCTCAACGACGGCGGCGGCGCACGCATCCAGGAGGGCATCGACGCGCTGGCCGGCTTCGGTAAACTCTTCGCCCGCAACGTCCGCGCCTCAGGCGTGGTCCCGCAGATCAGCGTCGTGCTCGGCTCGTGCGCGGGCGGCGCCGTCTACTCGCCGGCGCTGACGGACTTCACGTTCATGGTTGAGGGCATGGCCAACATGTTCATCACCGGGCCCGACGTGGTGCACGCGGTGACGGGCGAGAAGGTCACGCAGGAGGAGCTCGGCGGCGCGCACACCCACAGCACCCGCACCGGTGTGGCGAACTTCGTCACTCCGGACGAGGAGTCCTGCTTCGAGGGCGTACGGGAACTGCTCTCCTACCTGCCGTCCAACAACGCCGAGACGCCGCCGTACAGCAGGCCCCAGGACGACCCCGACCGTCGCTGCGAGGACCTGCTGCGCCTCGTCCCGGTCGACGACCGGACGCCGTACGACATCAGGACGGTCATCGGCCACATCGTCGACGACGGCGACTACCTGGAGGTCCAGGCGGCCTGGGCACCGAACATCGTGTGCGCGCTGGCCCGCCTCGACGGCCACACGGTCGGCATCGTGGGCAACCAGCCCGCCGTCATGGCGGGGGTGCTGGACATCAACTCCTCGGAGAAGGCCGCCCGGTTCGTGCGCACCTGCGACGCGTTCAACATCCCGATCGTGACGCTGGTCGACGTGCCCGGATTCATGCCCGGCACCGACCAGGAGCACAACGCGATCATCCGGCGCGGCGCGAAGCTCCTGTACGCGTACTGCGAGGCGACCGTGCCCCGGGTACAGGTCATCCTGCGCAAGGCGTTCGGCGGCGCCTACATCGTCATGGACTCCAAGTCGATCGGGTCCGACCTGTCGTTCGCCTGGCCGTCCAACCAGACGGCCGTGATGGGCGCCGACGGCGCGGCCAACATCATCTTCCGGCGGCAGCTGCGCGACGCGGTGGACCCGGAGAAGCTCCGCGAGGAGCTCGTCGCCGAGTACACCGAACAGCTGATGAACCCCTTCGTCGCCGCGAAGCGCGGACACGTGGACGACGTCATCGACCCGGCCGACACCCGGCGGGTGCTGATCAAGTCCCTGGACATGCTGCGCACCAAGCGGGCCCGGCAGCCCGTCCGCAAGCACGGGAACGAGCCTCTGTGAGCATGCCGGAGACCACCCCGCTCATGGTGCTGCGGGGCAACCCCACACCGGAGGAACTGGCCGGACTGCTCACCGTGCTGGCCGCACTGCGCGGCACATCCGGCGAGCCGGACTCCCCGGCCACCGAGCGCCGCTGGGGCCGGCGGGCCGGCTGGCCCCATCCGCCGGCCGTCGCACCGGACGCGGCCGGATGGCAGCGCACACCGACCCACGAAAGGACGATCCGATGACCGGTTGGACCGGCCCCGGCAGCGATGGCACGACCGTCGGCTGCCTGGCCATGTTCCCCGGACAGGGTTCGCAGCGGCCCGGCATGGCCAGGCACCTGCTCGACACCTACCCCTCGGCCAGGGATCTGTTCGCCCGAGCCGACGAGATCCTGGACCTCCCGCTGTCGCGGATCTGCGCGAGCGGCACGGCCGCGGAGCTCGCCCGCACCGAGATCACCCAGCCCGCTGTCGCCGCCACCAGCCTCGTGGTGTGGGAACTGCTGCACGACGCCGGCTACCACCCGGCGGCGGCCGCGGGCCACAGCCTGGGCGAGTACCCGGCGCTGGTGGCGGCCGGAGTGCTGTCACTGGAGTCGGCCCTGCAGCTGGTGCAGCTGCGCGGCCGGCTGATGGGCAAGGTCGCCCGCGAGGTGCCCGGCGCCATGGCGGCCGTCCTCGGCCTGACCGCGGACCAGGTGCAGGCCGCCTGCAGTACCGCGGAGGGGCTCGGTCTGGTCCAGGTCGCGAACTACAACGACCCGCTGCAGACGGTCATCTCGGGCCACGCCCACGCCGTCGAGGTGGCCGGCCGGTCGGCACTGGAAGCCGGCGCCGACAAGGTCGTGCCGCTGGACGTCGGGGCACCCTTCCACTGCTCGCTGATGTCGGCTGTGGAGGAGGAGTTCACCGAGGCGCTCGCCGCCCACCCGTTCGCCGACCCGGTGCTGCCCGTGATCAGTTCGGTCACCGGCACCTACATCGGCTCGGGCGAGGAGGCGAGGGAACTATTGCGGCGCCAGCTCACCAGCCCGGTCCACTGGGTCGAGGTGCTGCGCACGGCCGCCCGCCACCCGGTGGGCGCGTACACCGAGATCGGTCCCGGCCGGGTGCTCAGCGGGCTCGCCCGCCGCACCCTCGGGGAGGCCCGCACCCGCTCCACCGGAGACCCTCGCCGGCTCACGGCTCTGTACGGCGAGCTGGCATCGGAGACGTGGCAGGAGCCGGTGGCTTCCTGACCCGCACGAACCGACGACCGCGCGGCCCGGTTCGGGCATCTCCACTCACCTACGAAGGGCAAGGACACATGTCGTACGACGGTAAAGACTTCGGCACCATCGTTCAGGAGGCGGTCGCCCACGCTCTCGGCATCGATATCGAGGAGGCCGTGCCCGAGGCCACACTGCTGGGCGACCTGGACGCCGAGTCCATCGACCTGCTCGACGTCCTGTTCCGCATCGAGAAGGCGGCGGACGTGAAGATCAAGGTCTCGGACATCGCCGAGCTGCTCCAGGGCGGGATACCCGACGAGGAGTTCGCCGACGAGGACGACATCATCAACGACGCCGGGCTGGCCCAGTTGAAGAAGTCGCTGCCGCAGATCGACGTCGAGGAGCTGGCCGGCAAGCTGACGGCGGACGAGGTGCTGACCCTGTTCACCGTGCAGAACCTGACGGACCTGGTGACTACACGTGCCGCCCTCGCTGCGGCCGCCGCATGAGCGGGGCGCGGGGCGGTCATCGCACGGCGCCGCCTCGCCGCTGCTGAGGGTACGCACCGGGATGGACCTGGCGGAGGTCTCCCGGGTCGAGGAGCTGATGACCTCGCAACCGGAGCTCCAGGAGCGGGTGTTCACCGCTCGTGAGCTGGCCTACTGCTACCGGCGCAAGCGCGCCGGTGAGCATCTGGCCGGCCGCTGGGCCGCCAAGGAGGCCGTGCTGAAGAGCCTGGGTACGGGCATGGGGCCGCGCATGGAGTGGACGGACATCGAGGTCGTCAACGACCGCGCGGGCCGCCCCCGGGTGCGGTTGTCCGGCGAGGTCGAGGTGGTCGCACGATCCCTCGGCATGTACTCCCTCGAACTCACGCTGAGCCACAGCGCGGGTCTCGCCGTCGCACACGCCGTCATGGTGTGCCACCCCTCGACTCCGCACGACGCACCGGACCGCACCACGTACACGGGAGAAGGAGACGAACGTCATGAGGCCTGACGAGACAGGGGCGCCGCGATGAGCCGCAGGGTCGTCATCACCGGCGTGGGCGCCGTCACGCCGGTGGGCAACGACGCGCCGAGCACCTGGCAGGCACTGGTCGAAGGACGCAGCGGAGTGGGCCGGCTGACCACGATCGACACCACCGGCTTTGACGTGACGATCGCCGGAGAGGTCAAGGACTACCGGCTGCGGGACGAGGTGCCCGCCTCGGTCGGCCTGCGCCATCTGCTGCGTCCCGGCACCTTCGGTGTCGGCGCGGCCTGGGAAGCGCTGCGCGACGCCGGGGTGGACAAGGACACCTACGACGGCGCGGCCATGGGCGTGGCCATGGGTGCGTGCGTTGACCGGCCGGACCTGCAGTGGCTGGTGGACGTCGGCGCGCTGCGCGACCGGACCGGCCGGGACGACGCGTTCACCACCTACGCGCCCTCCAGCGCACTGGAGTACAGCCAGAACATCGCATCCGCGGCGATGGCCAGGATGCTGGACGCGAGCGGCCCGATGCTGGGAATGTCCACCGCCTGCTCGGCCTCCGGGCACGCGGTCGGTGAGGCCTTCCGCAGCATCCAGGAGGGCGACGCCACGCTCATGCTCGCGGGCGGCTACGACTCCCTGACGACCTGGCTCGACGTGCTCTGCTTCGGCCTGCTGGGCGCGCTGACGAAGGAGTACAACGACGACCCGCAGCGGGCCAGCCGCCCCTTCGACGACAAGCGCTCCGGGTTCGTCCTCGGGGAGGGCGGCATCGTCCTCGTCATGGAGGAGCTGGAGGCGGCCCGCGCCCGCGGGGCACACATCCTCGCCGAGGTCCTGGGCTACGGCACCAGCCTGAACGCCTGGCGGATGACCGACTCACCGCCGGACGGCAGCGGCGCCATCGAGTCCATCGAGGCATCGATCACGGACGCCGGACTGGAGCCGGGCGACATCGACTACGTCGTGGCGCACGGCACCAGCACCCCGGGCAACGACCTGTCGGAGACCACGGCGATCAGGAAGGTGTTCGGCGACGCCGCCGAGCGGCTGGTGATCAGCTCGCCGAAGTCGATGACGGGCCACCTCACCGCGGCCTCCGCGGCGCTGAGCCTGCTCACCGCGATCGGCGCGATCAACAACGGGGTGGTGCCGCCGACCATCAACCAGGAGACACCCGACCGCCGGCTCGGCCTCGACTTCGTCCCGAACACGGCACGCAAGCAGGACGTACGGCATGCCCTCGTCAACGCGTTCGCCTTCGGCGGCACCAACGTCGGACTGGTCGTGGGGCGCTACGAGGAGCACGGGGCGAAGCGATGACCATCCGACAGCGACACGGAGGAGCGCGATGAGCGGCAGCGGACGTCAGGTCGTCGTCAGCGGCATCGGCCTGCTGACCGCGCTGGGGGAGGGCCACGAGGCCAACTGGAAGGCGCTGGTCGACGGCGAGAGCGGGATCGGCCACATCCGGGCGTACGACCCGCAGCCGCTCCAGACCCGGCTCGGCGGCGAGATGCCCGAGTTCGACGCCACCCGGTACGCCACCCGGCGCCAGCTGCGCACCGTCAACCGCGGCGACAGCCTCGCGCTGTCCGCCGCCCGGCTCGCCCTCGACGACGCGGGCCTGCCCCACAAGATGGACGGCGGCGACGAGCTCGGGTACCGGGCGGGCCTGTACCTCGGCGGCAACAAGTCACTGGGCCGCATGGAGCAGTTGATCGATGAACTGAAGGTGATCCGCCGCCCGGACGGTACGGCCGACCTGGCGCACCTCGCCCGGCACGGCGACGTCATCATGCCGCCGCTGTTCTTCGTCGAGGGACTGCCGTCCGGCGCGGTGTTCAACATCTCGCAGACGTACGGCATCCGGGGCTCCAGCACCTTCTTCGCGGGGTACGCGGACGCCGGCGCCAACGCCATCGGCCGGGCCATGCGCGCGGTGCGCCGAGGCGACGCGGACGTGGCGATCGCCGGCGGCTACGACGACGCGACCAGCTGGTGGTCGATGACGCTCCTGGACCGGCTCGGCATCCTGACCACCCGCAACGACCTCGGGCCGGAGGCCTACCGGCCCTACGACCAGGACCGCAGCGGCGGGCTGCCCGGCGAGGGCGCGGCCCTGCTGGTGCTGGAGGAGAAGCAGGCGGCACTGCGCCGAGGCGCCCGTATCTACGCCGAACTGACCGGCTACGGCGCGGGCCACGACGCCCGTACGCCACCGGCGGTGGACCCCGAGGGCCGAGGTCTGGCCCGCGCGGTGCGGCGCTCGCTCGAGGACGCCCGGCTGGATGCCGGCGACCTCGGCTACATCGCCTCGGACGGTTCCGGGACCCGCATCGGGGACGTGAGCGAGGCCATCGCCTTGCGTACCGCGCTGGGTGCGGCGGCCCCGACGGTGCCGGTCAGCACGCCCAAGCCGCAGACCGGCCATCTCGTCGGCGGCGGCGGCGCACTGAACGCCGCGGTGGCCGCGCTGGCGCTGCACCACGGGGCCGTGCCCGCGACCCTCAACCTCGACCGCCCCGACCCGGCGTGCGCCCTGGCCCACGTCCGTGGCGCCGCCCGGGAGACCAGGCCGTCCCACGCGATGGCGCTGGCCCGGGGCATCGAGGGACAGGCCGTGGCCCTCACCCTGTCCAGGCCGGCGTGAGTGGCTGAGCAGCCCAGTCCGCAGAAGGAAGCAGACGCATGACTGACGTTCCTGACAAGACCGTCGGCGTGGTGATCGCCGCAGTGGGTGCGATCACCCCGCTCGGCGGCTCTGCCGAGGCCCTGTGGGAGGGGGTGCGCGCCGGGCGGGTGGCGATCTCGCCCGTGCGCCGCCTGCCCATGGACCACTACCAGACCAGCCTGGGCGGCGAGGTCACCGTACCCGTCTCGCCCGGGTACGAGTACGTCCCGGACAGCGACGTCCGTGACCGGTCGATCGACTTCGCGCTGACCGCCGCCGAGGAGGCCATGGCAGCCTCGGGCCTGCGGGTCGGAACGGACATTCCGGCCGAACGCTGGGGCGTGGCCTACGGCACCTGCCACGCCGGCTGGCGCAGCGCCGAACTCGCCCTGCGCGAGGTGCAGGACGGCACCGAACCGGACTGGCACCGCTACACGTTCGTGCCGCCGCAGGCCGGTGCGGAGGCTCTGTCGGCGGCCTTCGGTCTCAAGGGACCGGTGCTCAGCGCCAACACGGCCTGCGCCGCCAGCGCCCACGCGTTGTCGCACGCGCTGGAGGTGATCCGGGCGGGTGCCGCCGACGCGATGCTCGTCGGCGGCAGCGACGCCTTCACCGAGTCGGCGTTCGCCGGGTTCAGCAGCCTGTGGTCGCTCTCTCCCGAGCCCGCGGCCCCCTATTCCATGGACCGGGCCGGCCTGACCCTGGGTGAGGGCGGCGGGATGCTCGTCCTGCTGTCGCGGGAGGCGGCCGAGCGCACCGGTGCCCCCGTCGTCGCCGAGGTACTGGGCTACGGCCTGTCCGCAGACGGCTATCACCCGACGGCGCCGCACCCCGAGGGTGAGGGCGCGGCCCGGGCGATCCGTGCGGCGCTGGCCTCCTCGGGCCTGGCCCCCGACGACATCAGGTACGTCAACGGACACGGCACCGGCACGCAGAAGAACGACTCCGCGGAGAGCAACGCCGTGCGGGCCGTCCTGGGTGACGCGGCGGAGAAGGTCGCGCTGTCCAGCACCAAGTCGATGATCGGCCATCTGCTCGGCGCGGCCGGCGCGGTGGAGGGCATCGTCACCGTCCTCGCCCTGCGCGACCAGGTGGCACCGCCCACCGCGTCCTTCACCGAGGCGGACCCCCAGTGCGGTCTGGACCCGGTGGCCGCAACGGGCCGCCCGATGGTGCTCGACACCGCGCTGTCCAACAACTTCGGGTTCGCCGGCGCCAACGCCTGCGTCGCCTTCGCCCGCCCCACAGGCCCCGGCGCGCCGGCTCCGGCCGTCGGCCCCGACGACATCGTGGTGACCGGGTTCGGGGTGATCACCCCGGCCGGTGAGGGCGCCGAGGCACTGTGGGACGCGTATGCGGCCGGGCGCCGGCAGGGTGCGCCGCAGGACGGGCTGCGGGTGGCGCGGGCCGAGTTCGACCGCTCGGTCGCCGGCACGCCCCGGGAGCGCCGGCGCATGGACAAGGTCTCCCAGCTGGCCATCGCCTCGTGCCGGGCCGCGCTGGCCGCGGCGGGTCTGACGGACCCGTCGGCAACGGCCGCCGACGCGGCCGTCGTCGCCGCCACCGGTGTGGTGCTGGGTACCGCGATCGGGCCGATGGAGAGCGGCGAACGCTTCACCCTTCCGGTGCTGGCCGAGGGCGCGCAGGAAGCCAACCCGGCCGTGTTCACGAACACCGTGTACAACGGCGCGGCCGGTCACGTCGCCATGGCGCTCGGCACCAGGGGGCCCACGTCGACGCTGAGCTCGGGGCACGCGGCCGGTGCCGCCGCCCTGGGGGTCGCCTACGACATGCTGCGGGCCGGGCGCGCCGAGCGGCTCCTGGTGCCGGCGGTGGAGGCGTTCTCGCCGGCCACGCTGGCCGCGTACCGCAGCATCCCGCTGTTCGGTTCGGCGGCCGGGCGCCGGTACACGCTCGCCGAGGCGGGCATCGCGCTGGTCCTGGAGCGCCGGACCAGTGCCGAGCGGCGCGGCGCGACGGTCCACGCCGTGGTCCTGGGGCATGCGACCGCGTCGGACGCGTGCGGCATCGGCCGCTGGGACGCGTCCGGTGCCGGTGTGGAGCGGGCGATGCGCGGGGCCCTGCGCAACGCCGGGCTCGGTCCCGGCCAGGTGGCGGCGGTGTGGGCGAACGCGGCGGGTCTGGCCACCGCAGACCGTCCCGAACAGGCCGCTGTGGAACGGGTGTTCGCAACCGGCCGGGTGCGCGTGGAGACTCCGAAGCGGGTGCTGGGCGAGCCGGCCGGCGCGGGCGCCCACCTGTCGGCGGTGCTGGCCCTCGGTGCCTGGCGCACGGGCACGGACCGCGGCCCCGTCCTGGTGAACAGCTCGTCCCTCGGCGGCACGCACACCTCGCTCGTCCTGTCCCCCGTCCCCCTTCCCGCAACGGAGCCCGTCCGATGACCACTGCGTACGACGTGAAGATCCTCTCCACCGGTGCCTACGTGCCGGGCGAACCGCTGGACAACGCCACGCTGGAGAAGTACGTCGGGCCGCTGCCGGACGACATCCTCGAAGGCATCCAGGTCAAGACCCGGTACTGGATGATCGACCCGGTCACCGGCGAGCACCGCATCAACAACAGCCGGATGGCCGAGCGCGCCTCCCGACAGGCCCTGGAGCGGGCCGGTGTGGAGCCGGAGGAGCTCGACCTGATCGTGGTGTGCACGGCGACGCCGGAGTACAGCCTGCCCAACGTGGCCACCACCCTGCAGCACTACCTGGGTCTGGAGAGCGTCGCCGCGATCGAGATCCGCGGGGCCTGCGCGGGCTGGGTGCAGGCACTCGACCTGGCCCGGCGGCAGCTCGCCGACGGGACCGCACGCACCGCGCTCGTGGTGGGCAGCGAGGCCGGATCACCGGTCCTGGCGCCCCACTTCCTGGGCAAGGCGCCGGACCGCGTGCGGATGCGCGACCGGCTGACGCTGTACACCTTCGGGGACGGCGCGGGCGCCGTGGTGCTGCGCGCCGAGCCCGCGGGCGATACGGCGGACCGGTTCGCCTACGTCAACGCGTGCGTGGGCGGGCTGCGCAAGCCCGGCATGGAGATCATCGGAGGCGGTACGGACGTCTCGCAGGCGGAGCAGCTGCGCAGGCGCCAGCTGATCCAGATGAAGGTCGACGTGTCCGGCACCACCACCTTCAGCCCCCAGGTGTTCGTCCGCGCGATCCAGGAGATGGCGCGCAAGGACGGCCGGGCGCTCGACGAGTTCGACGCGATCGTGCTGCCGGAGGGCAACGCCGACTACTTCGCCGACGAGTTCGCGTCCGCCGGCATGTCCGACGAGGAGATCAGGGCCCTGGACGGGCGGGTCGTGGAGAACCTGGCCGATGTGGGCGCCACCGGCTCCGCGGCGGTGCCGCTGTCCCTGGACGCGGGCTGGACCTCGGGGCGCATCAAGCCGGGCGACCGGATCGTGCTGCTCGGCATCGAGGCCAGCCGATACGTCTACACCGGTCTGTCACTGACCTGGCGGGCGCCGCTGACGGCCTGACCGGCCGTCCCCCGACTCAGCAAGTCATCGCTGTTCATTTCACGCCGCCTCCGTCGTGGGGCGCAGTCGCAGGAGGCATCACGTGGCAATCAAGCACCGCACGCTGGGAAAGCCCGGACTGGTCGTTCCGGCTCAGGGCCTTGGCTGCATGGGCATGACGTTCGGCTACGGCGAAGCGGACGAGAAGGAGGCCCGCGCCACCATCGACCGGGCCCTGGAGCTCGGCGTCACGCTGCTGGACACCGCCGACATGTACGGCCCGTACACCAACGAGGAACTGATCGGCCGGGCCGTCGCCGGGCGCCGCGACAAGGTCGTGATCGCGTCCAAGGTGGGCAACGAGGTCGCCGACGGACAGCTGACATGGCGGCTCAACGGCCGTCCCGACTACATCCGCCGCTCCATCGAGGGCACGCTGCGCCGCCTGGGCACCGACTACCTCGACCTCTACTACCTGCACCGCGTCGACCCCGACGTCCCCGTCGAGGAGAGCTTCGGCGCGCTCGCCGAACTCGTCCAGGCCGGGCTCGTACGCCACCTCGGCATCTCCGAGGCAGGGCCCGCGACCATCCGGCGCGCCCACGCGGTGCACCCGCTGACCGCCGTGCAGACCGAGTACTCGCTGTTCACCCGGGACGTCGAGGTCAACGGCGTACTGGACACCGTGCGCGAGCTCGGCATCGGGTTCGTGGCCTACAGCCCGCTCGGCCGCGGCTTCCTGACCGGCACCATCCGCGGCACCTCCGACATCCCCGAGGGCCTCGACTTCCGGCGCATCGCCCCGCGCTTCAAGGACGAGAACATCCGCCGCAACCTGCCGGTCGTCGACCGGCTCAGCGAACTCGCCGCCGCTGCCGACACCACCGTCACCCGGCTCGCGCTCGCCTGGGTGCTCTCCCGCGGCGACGATGTCGTCGCCATCCCCGGCACCAAGCGGCGCACCTACCTCGAGGAGAACGTCTCCGCGGCCGACGTCGAACTCTCCGCCGACGTCCTGGCGGCGATCGACGCCATCGCCCCGTACGGCGTCACCGCCGGGAACCGTTACCCGGACGCCGAGATGCCCGCGCTGAGCCGCTGAGTCCCGCTTCTTCAGGCAACCGTCACTATCTCCTGGGAGAAAGAAATGTCCGCGCAGACGCCTCGCCTCCTACGCCGTGTACTCATCGCCGGCGGCGGGATCGGCGGCATCGCCACCGCCCTGGCCCTGCAGCAGCAGGGCATCGAATCCGTCGTCTTCGAGCGCGCGCCCCAGCTGCGCGACGGCGGCGCCGGACTGCACATCTGGACCAACGGCATGCTCGCTCTGGACCGGCTCGGCGTCGCCGACCAGGTCGCCGCGATCGCCCCCGCCCAGGCCGAGTGCAACTTCGCGACCTCGGCCGGCCGGCCCATCGGGGTATGGCCGGTGGGCGAGTTCGTCGAGCGCTACGGCCAGCCCACGGTCGCCATCGGCCGTTCCGACCTGCACGGCATTCTGCGGGACGCCGTGACCGCGCCCGTCGTCACCGGCGCCGAGGTCACCGGGTACACCGAGCACGCCGACGGGGTGAGCCTGCACTTCGCGGACGGGAGCTCCGAGGAGGGCGACCTGCTGATCGGCGCCGACGGCGTCCGTTCGGCGGTGCGCGCCCAGCTGCTGGGCCCCCAGCCCCCGGACTACACCGGCTACATCGCCTGGCGCGGCCACGCCGAACTGGGCTCCGACCAGTTCCCGCCCGGCACCTTCCAGGCCCTCTTCGGCCCGGGGACCCGCTTCACGTACTACGACATCGCCCCGGGTGTCGTGCACTGGATGAGCGTCGCCGACGGCCCCGAGGGCGGCCGCGACGCGGGCACGCCCGAACAGACCCTGGACATGCTGCGCGACCGGCACGCCGGCTGGGCCGACCCGAGGGTGCGGCAGATCCTCGACGCCACCGTGCCGTCGAGCATCCTGCGCGGCGACGTCCTGGACCGCAAGCCGGACTCCGTGTGGGGAAGCGGCCGGGTCACCCTGCTCGGCGACGCCGCGCACGCCATGACCTTCAACATCGGACAGGGCGCCTGCCAGGCCATCGAGGACGGTCTCGTCCTGGCCGGACACCTCACCACGCCCGGCCTCGGCGTCACCGAGGCCCTGCGCGCCTACGAGACCGAACGGCAGGAGCGCACCCGGCCCATGCAGTTGCTCGCCCACCGCATCGGCGTGCTCGGCTCCCTGCAGAACCCGGCCGCCGTCTGGCTGCGGGACCGGGTGATGGGCCTGACCTGGAACAAGACCTTCCAGTCCACGGAACGCGACCACGTTGCCTACGGCACGCGGTGGGCGGCCGATGTCGCCGCCACCGCGGCCTGAGTACGTCCGTAACCGCCACGACGAGAGGACTGCTGTTGTGACCACTGCGGCCACCACCAAACCGGTGCAATCCCTGTGGGAGAGCGTCCAGGAGCGAAACAAGGCGACCATCCAGCGCGTCTTCGCCGAGTTCATCAACCGGGGCGACACCTCGGTCGCCGACGAGCACTACCGGCCGGACGTCGTCGACCACGCGGGCCTGCCCGGCGCACCCGAGGGACTGGAGGGCGTGAAGTACACCATCGCCTCCCTGCGCGAGGCGGTCCCCGACTTCAACGTCACCATCGAAGACATCAGCGCGCACGACGACATGGTCGTCATCCACAACACCTGGCGCGGCACCCACCTGGGCGAACTGCTCGGCATGGCACCCACCGGGCGCTCGTTCCTCTCCGTCGGCATCGTCATCTGGCGGTTCGACGAGGAGGGCCGGATCGCCGAACGCTGGGAGCACAGCGTGTCGTCCAACATGTTCGCCGCGCTCGGCATGCGGCTGCTGGCACCGCGCAAGGGCCGCCGCCGCGCCGCGGAGGGCACCCGGTCCGTGACCCGGACCGTGCCGATCCGCTCCGGCAAGCCGCTGGCCTGGGAACGGCTCGTAGCCGAGCTGCAGGGGTCGCGCCGGCGCGAGTACGAGGCCTCCCGGCGCAGACTGGGCATCACCAGCGAGGTGCTGCGCGTCGACCCGCGGGCCGACCGGGACCACGTGATCGTGCACTTCGAGACCGCGGACCCGGAGCGGACCAGGAAGCGCTGGGCCCAGTCGAAGAACCCCTTCGACCAGTGGCTGCGCGAGCGGATCCTCGACATCCACGGCGAGGACCCCTGGGCCGGCCCCGCCACCTCCTACGAGGAGGCGGGACTCGACTGGACGGCGCCGCCGCAGTTCGTCCGGGACCGGTCGGACGGACACCGCTGACCGGTGCACCGTCTGCCGACCCGTGTTCGAGCCGCCCTCCAGGCCCGGTCGGCAGACTGGGGCCTCCCCCGGCTTCGCAACGGCATCCCGCTCATCGCACGGACGCCGACCGCAGGCCGGGCGGGCCCGCCCGTAGGGGTCTATGAGCCGATGGGCCCGCGCCGCACATCCCCCGCCGGCGCGGGCCCATCGTCGTATGTCCACACCCATGAACGGCCCTCGAGTGAGCCCCGACCGGGAGGCGGTACACAGAAGTGCTGCTCCCGCTCGAGGAGAAGCCCGCGACGGCAGGTGTGAACGTTCCCGCCGCGTCGCACCGTCCCCTCGACAGCGCCGGCCTCGCCTCCCCTCGCAGAAGCCGGATCGCTGCCGGACCTCACCCGAGAACGGAAGTCCTATGGCCACTGACCAAGTACTGTCCGGCCCGGAGCCGGCCGCCGCGGAAGGCGGTCCGGGTGTCCGGGCCGCAGCGGCCACCGAGCCGCAAGCCGCCCGCACCCCCCGGCTGCCGTCCCTGACCGGCCTGCGGTTCCTTGCCGCGCTGACCGTGTTCGTCTACCACTGCTTCATCCCGATACCGACGCTGCGGCTGCTGGCCGACGACCGTACCGAGTTCCGGCTGTTCGGCTGGTTCGACCAGGCCGGCGGGCTCGGGGTGGCGTTCTTCTTCGTGCTCAGCGGGTTCGTGCTGACCTGGTCGGCGCGCGAGACCGACACCACGACGAGGTTCTGGCGACGCAGGTTCGTCAAGGTCTACCCGAACTACGTGGTCGCCTGGGTGCTCGCGATGGTGCTGTTCGCGAGCAGCGCCACGTCCTCCGGCATCGCCCTCTCCAACCTCTTCATGGTCCAGGTGTGGGCGCCCGACTACTACACCAACTTCAGTGTGGACCCGCCGAGCTGGTCGCTGGGCGTGGAAGCGGTCTTCTACCTGAGCTTCCCGCTGCTGCTGGCCGTCTTCCGGCACATCGACCCCCGCCGTCTGAAGTACTGGATCGCCGGGACGATCGCCCTGGTGTGGGCCACCCCGGCGATCGCCTACGCGGCGTTCCCGGCGACCCCGCTGGTGCCCAGCGGCCAGAACATGCCCGCCACCGCGTACTGGTTCACGTATGTGCTGCCGCCGGTCCGCGTGGTCGACTTCGCCCTCGGCATCCTGGTCGCGCTCGCGGTCAAGCACGGGCGCTGGCGCAACATCGGCATCATTCCGTCGTTCGTGCTGCTGGCCGGCGGCTACTGGCTCACCTTCCACGTGCCCTACTTCTACGGGCAGCGCGCCACCATGATCATCCCGATCGTGCTGCTGATCGCGGCCGCGGCGACCTCGGACATCGAGGGCCGTTTCACCGTGTTCCGCAACCGCACGATGGTCTGGCTGGGCGAGATCTCCTTCGCCTTCTACCTGCTGCACTACATCGTGCTGGCGACGTTGCGAAAGCAGCTAGGCACGCAGATGTACTCCCTCACACAGAGCATCGCCCTGATGATCGGCGCGGCCCTCGCCACGGTGGTGCTGTCCTGGCTGCTGCATCGGCTGGTCGAGACGCCGTTCGTGCGCCGGTTCAGTCAGTCGCGGCGCACCGACCGAACGCGTACGGGCGTCTGACGCCCCACCGGACGCCGGGCAGCACCGGCCCGGGAACACCGCAGCGGCGGCACCCCTCCACCGGAAATGGTGCGCCGCCGCTGCCGTGTTCCCGGGCCGGCACCGACGTCCAGGATCAGCGTGGCAGTGCCTCGATACGGGGCACGAGATCGGCGGGCCGCGGCATACGGGCGATGTCGCGGCCCAACTCCGCGGCCGCGGGCAGTACCCGGCCGCCATTGACCAGCTCGGCGAGGTGGAAGCGCAGCCGCAGCATGCTGGAGGCGCCCGCCAGGTCGTCGTCGCTCAGGCACAGGCCGATGCCCGCCTGTTCCAGACGCTTGCCCGCCCGCCATTCCTCCTCCCCGGCCGGCAGCACCAGCTGGGAGACTCCGTACCGGGCGGCCGCATACACGCTCCCCTCGTCCCCGCCGTGCACCATGACGACGCTGCCCTGCAGCACCACGCTCCAGGGCTGGGCGTCGCCGGTCAGCACGACGAGTTGCAGGCCGAGATTCTCGACGCCCTCGGCGACCCGGCGGAACAGCCCCGCTCGATGCCGGTCCCGGGGCCGGGTGCCGGTGGGCATCCCGGTGACGCAGACGCGGGGGCGCAGCGACAGCTCGGTGAGCTGGGGCACCGGCTGCGGGGGCAGCTCGTAGGAATCACAGCACACATGCCAGGCGTCGGGGTCGGGCCGCTCCCGCAACGGCCCGGGACAGGGGTCGATCCACACGGTCGGCCGCGGCGACAACGGTGCGTGGGCGTACGGTAGATAGCCGATGGTGGGCACCCCCGACTCGGCCGCCATGGCCGTAGATTCCGGGCACAGTGGATCGTGCACCACCAGGTCGGGCTGCCAGGCCCGGCTGAACCGCCGTGGAGCGGCCAGTACCGGGACGAGCCCGGCACTGACCACGCGGTGGCGGGTCCGGGCCGGACCGCAGAAGCGGACTTCGTGCCCGGCCGCCTGCAGTTCTCTCGCGAGCAGCACCATGCGCAGCACCGCCGGCATGCCGAGGCCCGCCGAGAAGAGAACACGCACAGTTCCTCCCTGCGCCATTACCTGGCAAAGCGGTCGAGCATCCGCCCGTTCTCGACGTCGATGTCCAACGCCGGGTCGCTGCCGAGCACGGCACGCTGCAGATGTTGCAGACGCTGCGAGGGCTCGATGCCCAGCTCCTCCACGAGACGGCTCCGAAGATTCTGGAAGACTTCGAGCGCCGCGGAGGGCCGCCCCGCCCGGTAGAAGGCCACCATGGACTGGGCGTGCAGCCCCTCGTGCAGCGGGTTCCTGGCGGCGAGGGCGATGAGCTCGGTGAGCAGTTCGCCGTGCCGGCCGAGCCGGAGCTCGACGTCGATGCGCCGCTCCAGCACGCCGAGCCGGCTCTCCTCAAGGCGCATCGCCTCGATCTCCAGCAGCGGTCCGGTGCGTACGTCGACCAGAGCCGGTCCCCGCCACTGCGCGAGCGCCTCCCGGAACAGCTCCGCGGCCTGCTGGTGCTCTCCGCGGTCGAAGGCGCGCTGGCCGAGTGAGGCCAGCCGGTCGTGCTCGTGCGCGTCGATGCTTCCCGGCTCGGTGTGCAGGAGATATCCGCCGTGCCGGGTCAGCAGCAGTGCCTTGGAACCGCCGGGCTCCCCGTCCAGTGCCTTCTCCATGCAGCGTCGGAGCTGGAGGATGTAGGTCTGCAGCGTGGTGAGCGCGCTGCGCGGCGGTGCGTCGCCCCAGATCTCCTCCATCAGGGTGGGAACCGGTAGGACCTGGTTCGCGTAGATGGCGAGCAGCGCCAGGATCTGACGCGGCTTCGCCGCCGTGGGCAGGATCGGAACGCCGTTTAGTTCGGCATCCAAAGACCCTAGAACAGAGATTCGCATGCTGCCCCCTTATGTCTCTGTCATGGAACCTTGAACTTCCCACGAGGCCGCCTCGTGCGGACAGTGTGTTGTTCCCGCTCCTGCGAGTGCGTCTGTCCTGGTCAGGGCATGACCGATTCATGGTGGCGGGGCGTGCCGGACACGACGAGGCCCCGCGCGCCGGGATGGTGGCGGGGCCTCGTCGTGTCCGGCCGGAAGGGGGAGGCCGGGTCGGCTACGGGTCGGTTCAGTCCCCCATGATCACGGGGTGGTTGTACGGCGCGAGGCAGTCCTCGTACGTCGGCAGCAGCCCTTTCGCCAGCGCCTCCGCCGCGGTGGGCGCGGCCAGATCCTCGTCGGACATCACCGGCTCCTCGGTGAGCCCCCACGGCAGGGCCAGAGCGGGGTCGAGCGCGCTGACCGTGTAGCCGGGCCCGGCCGGCCGGGTGCTGTGACAGGCGACCACCGTGTCGTCCTCGAGCGCGAGCCAGGCGTGGCCCAGGCCCTCGGAGACGAACACTCCGGACGCGTTGTGGTGGTCCAGCCAGACCGTCTCGTGCCGGCCGTACTCCGGGGACCCGACGCGCAGGTCCACCACGACGTGCAGGGCGGAACCCCGCACACAGTCGAACAGCCGGGCACGGCCGTCCTCCGCGTCGGTGCCGTGGATGCCCCGCAGGACCGCGCGCCGCGCGGCCGACACATCGCTGTACCGGATCGAGAAGGGCCGTCCAATCACGTCCTCGACACGGTCCTGGCGGAAGGTCTCGTAGCGCACCACGACCTCGTCCCCAACGGCCCGGGGCGTAAGCAGGAACGCGCCCGGCAGGGCGAGTTCGCTGACTTCCAGGCTGATGGGTTCCATGGTCACGACGGTAGCCGCCGCTGCTCAAGACCGAGTGGAGCAACCCTGATGCCGCGCCCAGGACAGCCCTCAGGCCTGTGCGGCCGGCGCCGGGTCGACGCCCAGCTGGCGGAAGAGGTCGTCCATGTTCAGCTGGTCCCAGTGCTCGGCGAACAGCCCGTTCTCCACCCTCCAGATGTCGATGGACTGGAAGTTCACCGGGCGTCCGCTGGCCGGTATGCCGAGGAACGTGCCCTGGTGGGTCGCGCTGTACTCCAGACGCGCGGCCACCCGGTCCCCTTCCCCGACGGCGTCGTGCAGCACGGCCTTCAGGTCGGGAAAGGCGCTGAACACCTGGGTCCAGAAGCCCCGGTTGGCCTCGATGCCGTCGGCCACCCCCGGGTTGTGGTCGATGTGACCAGGAGCCGTGTGCTTCTCCATGGTGCTGACGTCGTGGCTGTTGATCATGTCCACGAAGCTCTGGACGAGGGCGTGGTGATTCGACATGGGGGCCTTTCTGGCGGGCTGGGAGAAGAACGATCAGGTCGAGCATCGCCAGCCGCGGTCGAGTCCCTCTGGAGCGGGAATCCGGGCGCGAGGCGCGGCGGGCGCCGGAACGCTCCAGCGGAGCGCGAGGGAGGGGCGAGGGGCCCGCCCTAGCGTCGCCGTCCCGAACCGAACCGAACCGGCCACTGTCCCGAGGAGCCCTGGGTGGCCGCCGAGGTCGCCCCGCTTCGACAGAGCCACCTCCGCCCGACAGCTCGTTGAAAGGAAGTAGCAGCATGCAGCCCGAGGTGAACGGTGCCGACGACTTCCTGGCGTCGGCGTTGGTGTCGAAGTCCCGGCTGACCCCCGACGCGGGAGCCTTCCTCGAGGAACGCGAGGAGTCCGCCTCGTACGACGTCGAGCGGGTGCCCCTGGCCGCCCTCCCGAACTGGCACCACGGAGACCGGCTCAGCCGCGAGGACGGCAAGTTCTTCACGGTCGAGGGGCTCTCCGTACGGACGGACTTCGGACCCGTTCCGCAGTGGTCCCAGCCAATCATCGTCCAGCCGGAGGTCGGCATCCTGGGGATCGTCGCCAAGCGGTTCGACGGTGTGCTCCATTTCCTCATGCAGGCGAAGATGGAGCCGGGGAACACCGCCTTCGTCCAGTACGCGGCGACCGTCCAGGCGACGCAGAGCAACTACCGGCGGGTGCACGGTGGCAGGGCCACCCCGTACCTGGATTACTTCCTGGAGGGCACGCGGCGACGCGTCCTGTTCGACCAGCTCCTCTCCGAGCACGGCTTCTGGTACCTGCACAAGAGGAACCGGAACATGATCGTCGAGGTGCCCGAGGACGAGGACGTCCCCGTCGAGAACGACTTCACCTGGCTCACTCTGGGCCAGGTGCGCCACCAGCTCATGCTCGGCAACCGCGTCAACATGAACGCCCGGACCGTGCTGTCCGGCATAGCGTACGGCGGTGCCGACGGCGACCTGCTGTCCTACGGCGAGCAGCCCGAGGGCTTCCACGCCGAGCTCCTGGAGTCGCACCGGACGCCGAGCTCGGCGGACGACCTCGCCGGCGCGCTGACGTGGCTCTTCGACCAGAAGGCGAAGTACAGCCTGGACGCCAGACGGATCAGCCTGCGGGACATGGACGACTGGATCTGCGACGACGAGAGCATCCGCCACCGTGACGGCCGCATCTTCGACATCATCGGCATGTCGGTCAAGGCCACGAGCCGGGAGGTCGGCACCTGGTGGCAGCCCATGCTCGAACCCCGCCCCGGCAACGCCGTCGCCCTGGTCTGCCAGCGGCGGAACGGGGTACTGCAGTTCCTGCTCCAGGCCACGATCCAGCCCGGCCTGACCGACCGGCTCGAACTCGGCCCCACCGTCCAGTTCTCCCCGGGCTACCACCGCGGCCCCCAGGACCTCCCGCCGCTGACGGAGTACCTCGACGCATCCGCGTCGTGGACCCGGCTCGACACCATCCAGTCGGAGGACGGCGGCCGTTTCTCCAAGGCGGACACCCGCCACCTGGTCGTCGAGGTCCCCGAGGACCACACGGTCGAGGCACCGGACAACTACCGCTGGATCAGCCTGAACCTGCTCAGCCGCCTGATCCACTTCGGATACCACGTCAACGTCGAGGCCCGCAGCCTGGCCTCCTGCCTGCTCTGACGGGCCGTCGGAACTACCGGGAACCGCGGTTCCCGAACCACGCAAACCCTCTGGAGGTACGGGAGTGAACTCCCCGCTCATCGTGGTGCTGGGCGCCGCGGGCTTCGTCGGCTCCGCCGTCTTCCGCGAGCTGGCACAGCATCCGGTCCGGATTCGGGCCGTCTCCCGACGGAAGTGCCCTGTCCCCGAGAATGCCCGCGCCGAGATCGAGGTGGTCTCCGCGGACCTTCTCGAACCCGGCAGCATGGCCGCCGCCGTCGCCGACGCCGATGTCGTCATCCACGCACTGGCGTACCTGGAGGGTGCCTCCACCTGGCGCATAGCGGACGGCGACCCGGGCGCCGAACGCGTCCACGTCGGCCTGATGCGGGATCTGCTGGATGCCCTCGGCGACCGCCCCGCTTCCCGGGAGCCCGCGACCGTCCTGTTCACCGGATCGGTCACGGCGGCCGGCGACTCGGACAAGGAGGTCCGGGACGGCACCGAACCCGACCGGCCGAAGGGCTACTACGAACGACTGAAACTCGAGGCGGAACAATTGCTGCTGGCGGCCGACGCGGCAGGAACGGTGCGGGGCGCCAGCCTGCGCCTCACCACGTTGTACGGCTACAGCGCCGGGTCCACCGCCCGGGACAAGGGCATCGTCTCCACGATGACGCGCCGCGCGGTGGCCGGCGAGCCCCTGACCATGTGGCACGACGGAACAGTGCGCCGGGACCTGCTCCACGTCGATGACGCCGCCCGCGCCTTCTGGGCCGCCGTCCCGCACATGGATGTGCTCGGGGGAAAGCGCCGGCTGATCGGCACCGGCCGAGGGGCCGCGCTCGGGGACGTGTTCACCAAGGTCTCCGCGCTGGTCGCCGAGCAGACGGGCGCCGAACCGGTGCCGGTGGTCTCCGTCGAGCCGCCGGAGTACGCCGAGGTCAGCGACTTCCGGAGCGTGACCGTCGACTCCTCCGCGTTCCGGGCCGCCACCGGCTGGGAACCGCAGGTGTCCCTGGAGGAGGGCCTGCGTCTGACGACGGAGTTCTGCACCGACGGCCGGGAGGCCGACGTGTGGTGAGCCCGTCGCCGCGCAAGCACCCATCGCTGAAGGAGGAGAAGGACGCGTGATCTACACACAGCTGGGCCGTACCGGTCTGCGGGTCAGCAGGCTGGCCCTCGGCACCGTCAACTTCGGTGGCCGGGTCGAGGAGCCGGAGGCGCACCGGCTCCTGGACCATGGCCTGGACCGGGGCATCAATTTGATCGACACCGCCAACATCTACGGCTGGCGCGTCCACAAGGGCCACACCGAAGAGGTCATCGGCCGCTGGCTCGGCAAGAGCCCGGGCCGCCGCGACCAGGTCGTCCTGACCACCAAGGTGGGCGACCCGATGGGCGAGGGCCCCAACGACCACGGTCTGTCCGCCCGCAACATCGTCGCGGCCTGCGAGGCGTCGCTCAAGCGGCTCGGAACGGACTGGATCGACGTCTACCAGATGCACCACCTCGACCGGACCGTGGGCTGGGACGAGGTCTGGCAGGCCATGGACCTCCTGGTCGCCCAGGGCAAGGTGCGCTACGTCGGCTCGTCCAACTTCGCCGGCTGGGACATCGCGTCCGCGCAGGCGGCCGCGCAGCGCAGGAACAGCCTGGGCCTGGTCACCGAGCAGTGCGTCTACAACCTGGTCACCCGGTACGCCGAGCTCGAGGTGATTCCCGCAGCCCAGGCGTACGGACTCGGACTCTTCGTCTGGTCACCGCTGCACGGCGGCCTGCTCGGCGGCGTGCTGCGCAAGATGGAGACCAACTCGGCCGTCAAGTCCGCGCAGGGCCGCGGCCTGGAGGCCCTGAACGCGCAGCGCGACACCATCGAGGCCTACGAGAAGCTCTGCGCCGGTCACGGCCTGGATCCGGCGGTGGTCGGCATGGCCTGGACGCTGTCCCGCCCCGGGGTGACCGGCGTGGTGATCGGCCCGCGGACCGAGCAGCACATCGATGGCGCACTCGAAGCCCTGGACTGCGAGCTGCCCGAGTCCCTCCTCGCCGACCTCGACGTGCTCTTCCCGTCGCTCGGCAGCGGCGGCCCCGCCCCCGACTGCTGGTTGACCTGACCTGACACAGAGGTGACGAAGTGCCCGGCAACTGACGAGGTTGCCGGGCACTCGTTGTTCCGCGCGGCCCCGCCCCCGCACAGTCGTCAGGACCCCGTCCGAGCGGCAGTCCGCTCCGGGCCGTCGTCCCCGACGGCCGGAGCCGCTTCCCGAACCCGATCATCGTCGCGTACCCGCACCCGCCCCACGACGGTGACGCCTGCCCCGGCGCTCGAGCCCGCTTCTAGGCCGTGCTGGTCAACTTGAGGCCGCTGAAGTCGACCCGCTGCCGTCGCGTCGGTGCCGAAAGTCCAGTTCTCATCCATTCATACAGGCGAGGGTCGGGCGATGTGTCGGATATTTGGTCACTTGAACGGAACGGTGACTCCTTACGAACTCCAGACGGTCGGCGCACTTCAGCGGCACGGCGGCCCCGACGGCCAGGGCAGCGCGCACGGCGCGGAGTGGTCCGTCGGGAACAACCGGCTGGCCATCGTCGACCCTGACGGTGGCAGACAGCCCTACGAGCTGCTGGACGGCCGGATACGAGTCGTCTTCAACGGCGAGATCTACAACCACGACGAGCTCCGGCAAAGGCTGCGCGCACGGGGATACACGTTCACCGACCGCTGTGACGGATCGATCCTCCCGGCGCTGTACGACGTCTACGGCGACAGCTTCCCCGAACACCTGGACGGCATGTACGCGATCGCCGTCCTCGACCTGCGCGCCGAGCCACGGCTCGTGCTCGCCACCGACCACGTGGGCATGAAGCCCTTGTACTACCGGTGGGACCCGGCATCGGGAGCGCTTCACTTCTCTTCGGAGATCCCCGCCCTGCTCGCCTTCGACGCGGTGTCCAACTCCCTCTGGGCGCCGGGCCTCGACGCCTATCTCGCGACCAGGACACCCTTCGGCGAACAGACGATGTTCGCCGACATCAAGGTGCTGCCCCCGGCCGCCACACTGGTCTGCGACCGGACCTCCGGGATGCGCGTCCTGCGCCGGAACCCGCCCGAGCCCGGCCTGTTGCCCGGCGGCGACACCCCGGGCCGGCTGCGGGAGATGCTGCGCCACGAGGTGAGCCGGCTCCGGGTGGCCGACGTCCCGCTCGCCTCGATCACGTCCGGCGGGCTCGACTCCGGCCTGGTCACGGCGCTCGCCGCACAGGACGGCGGCGACCTGCACACCTTCAACCTCTCCTACAAGGGCACCTGGCCCGGCGACGAGCGCGTGTACGCGCGCCAGATCGCGGAGCGCACCGGAGCGGTCTACCACCAGGTGGAGATCGACCAGGCCACCTTCCCCGACCTGATGGCGGACGTCGTGTGGCACCTGGGTCAGCCGAACGCCGACCCGATCACGCTCAGCACCTACGCCCTGTTCCGCGCCGTCCGGGACGCCGGCTTCAAGGCCGCGCTCACCGGCGACGGCGCGGACGAGGTCTTCGGCGGCTACGACCGGATGCGCGAGGCGGCACGGACCCCCGGAGCGTGGTCCGCGGCGTACCGGGACGCCCTCGCCGTCGTCCCCGCGCGACGGCGGAACCGGCTCTACACCAAGGACTACGCCGCCGAGGTGGACCGCACGACGCCGCTTCCCGAGCGGGCAGGCCGCTTGCTGCGCGACGACGGCGACAGCCCGCTGGGACGGATCACCGCGTTCGAGATGGAGTACCGGCTGCCCGCCTACCACCTGCGCCGCGTGGACCACCTGAGCATGGCGCACTCGGTCGAGGTGCGACTGCCGTTCTGCCAGCGCGACATCGTCGCCTTCGGCCGGGCGCTGCCCGACTCCCAGCGCATCAGCGGCGGGCAGGTGAAACGGGCGCTCTACGGCGCCGCGTCCGGACTGCTGCCGCAGGACGTCCTGAACCGGCCCAAGCAGCCCTTCACCCTGCCGATCACCGCGATGCTCGCCCCCGGGCGGCCGCTGTGGAACTACGCCCGGGACATGCTGGCCGTGAGCCGGCTGCGCTCCGCGGGCCAGATCGACCCCACCGCCGTACAGAACCTCTTCACGGCCCAGGCCGACCGCCCGGACGCCACCGCGGCGCTGACGATCTGGGCCCTGCTGGTGCACGAGATATGGCAGGACCTGTTCCTGCGGCCCGGCGCACGGGTGGGAGCCGCGACAGGGGTGATGTCCGCGTGATCGGCCACATCGCCTACGCCTCCGGAGCGCCCTGCCCCACGCTCGTCCTCGACGCGCGGCAGTTCCCGCGAGAGAGCGGACCGCTCCTTGAGGCCCTCACCGGCGTCCGCCGCCGGCTGGTGCTGTCCGGCGGGGCGCACATCCTCAAGATCGCGCTGATCGAGTCCTCGTCGCATCCGCTGTTCGATCTTGACTACCGCTTCGTCCAGGCGCTCCCCGACAGTGTCGAGCGGTTCGATCTGCGCGGCTCGTGCGGGCACTCCGTGCTGTGCTCCGTGATCGCCGCCGGACACACCGGGATGCTCCCCCGGCAGGCGCCCGGGGACCGGGCCCGGGTGCGCGTCCTCAACAACGGCGATCACCTCGTGTGCGAGATCGAGGAGGCCGACCGGGACACGGCCCGCTGCACGATGTACTTCCTGCACACGCCCCCGGTCCCGGTGTCGGGCCTGCTGCTGCGGGACGAACCGCAGACCATTCTCGACCTGGACGATGAGAAGGTGACCGTTTCCCTCGTCTCCTCGGGCAATCCGTACGTCTTCGTCGGGGCGCGGGACGCCGGAGTGTCCGGCTCCGCGGAACTGTTCGCCGGCGGGCCCGCCCTCTTCGGCCGGCTGGAACGGATTCGTGAAGCGGCGGCCCGGCTGTTCGAATGGGCGCCCGACGGCGCGTTCCCCAAGATCGCCGTCGTGGTTCCCGACGGACCCGGCCGGATCGCGGCCCGGGCCGTGACCGTACCCGGCTGGCATCCCACGCTGGCGCTGACCGGCGCGGTCTGCCTGGGGGCGGCGAGCTGCATCCCGGACACGATTCCATGGCTCGCGGCACGGGAGGCGGGATGCCCCGACGGGCATGTGGACATCCTGACCACGGGCGGAAGCACGGCGGTGACCGCCACCACCCGGACCGGCGACGGACGCACCGAACTCGCCTGGGTCGCCGTGGGGAACAAGACCGTCCGGTTCCACGGCTCGTTCTTCCCCGAGTCACTCACCTATTTCCAACCCAGGGAGTTCGGAGAATGTCTGTCGCTTCCCGCCTGACCCGCACCGAAGGAGCCGTCCGCACCGTCGGCCCCACCCTCGCACCGCCGTTCCTGGACCTACTGCGCGACTCCGATGCCCAAGCCGCCGTCACCGGCAGGCCCGACCCGGCGGCGCTGTCGGGACTGCGGGCCTCGGGCCTGCTCGCGACCGCCGTCCCGCAGGTGTACGGAGGCGCCGGAGGCGACGCCGTGGCCGTCAACCGGGTGGTGGAACAGGTAGCGACGGTGAACCCGTCCGTGGCGATCATCCTGTTCCAGCACTTCGCGGTGTGCGCGCGCATCGACGAATGGGGCACCGACGAGCAGAAGGCGCGGTTCCTGCCGGCCCTGGCCTCCGGCGAGTGCCTTGCCGCCTCGTCATGGAGCGAGCCCGGTGCGGGCGCCGCCAAGAAGCGGCTGGCCTCCACCGCCGAGTGGCTGCCGGACGGCCGATGGCGGCTGAACGGCGCGAAGTCGTTCACCACCGGCGCCGGTGTCGCCGACCTCTATCTCGTGCTCGTACGGACGTCGGCACAGGACGACGACGCGGGCAGCCGCTATGGCGCGGCGGGCCAGAGCTTCTTCCTCGTGCGCGGCGACAACTCCGGGCTGATCCCCGATCTGAGCCTGGACCTGGTCGGCATGCGCGGATCGGCCACGGGCTTCGTCCGCCTCAGCGACTGCGAGGTCACCGACGACGACCGCCTGGCACCGCTCGGAGAGGCGGCGGCCGTCATCGCCGGCGTCCGCGAGAGCGGCGCGACGCTCGGTGCCGTGTCGGCCGGCATCGCCCAGGCGGCGTACGACCTCGCGGTCGGGCACCGCGCCCTCCTCGACCCGTCCCTGGCCCCGGTCGGCCGGCGCCAGATGGTCGCGCTCAGCACCCTCCTGGAGTCGGCGCACGCCTTCGTCGCGCGCGCGGGCCGGCGGTCGTCGGACGATCCGGGCCGGACCACGCTCCAGGCCAAGCTGCACGCCTCGGCGACCGCCGAGCAGATCTGCCTGGAGGTCTCCCGCATGCTCGGGTCCGCCGGTTACGTCGTCGGCCACCGGCTGAACCGGCTGATCGCCGATGCCCGAGCGGTCGCCCTGATGGGCCCGACCAACGATCTGTGCAGGGACCTGGTGGCGGCGTCATGGGAGAGCTGAACCGGAAACCCGCCGATCTCGTGGTGAGCGGGCGACTCGTCACGCCCACGGGAGTACGGCCGGGCGCGGTCCTCGTCTCCGCGGGCCGTATCGCCGCCGTCACCGGCCTCACTGCCATCGACGAGGCCGCCCCGGGCGTGCCACACCTCGACGCCGGCGACGCCTACGTCCTGCCCGGACTCATCGACTCGCACGTGCACTTCCGCACCCCGGGCCTGGAACACAAGGAGGACTGGGAGCACGCCGGCCGGGCCGCGGTGGCCGGCGGCTTCACCACGGTCATCGACATGCCGAACACGCGGCCCCCGGGGCTGTCGCCGGAGGCGATAGCGGCGAAGGCCGCACTGGTGGCCGGGTCCTCGCTGGTCGACTACCGGTTCCATATGGGCGCCGATCCGGACCGGCCAGAACTGCTCGCCGACCTCGATCCCGCGATCGCCACCAGCGCCAAGGTGTTCATGGCCGGGCACCAGACCGCACCCACGGTCGTGCGGGACGCGGAACGGCTGGAGAAGATCTTCGCCGCCGCGGCCGTCGGCGGGGTCCGACTGGTGCTGCACGCCGAACGGGACACCCTGTTCACGATGCTCGACGACTGGCGGGGCCGGCTTCGGGACCACCACGCCTACGAACGGTCCCGGCCCCGCAGCGGGGGCATCGCGGCCGTGGCCGAGGTCATCGAGCTCGTACACCGGCACGGAACGCAGGCGCACATCCTGCATGTGTCCAGCGCGGAAGAGGCCGACCTGCTCGCGGCCGCGAGCGACGCCGGACTCCCCGTCACCTACGAAGTGACCGGGCACCACCTGTCGTTCACCGACCAGGACACCCTGCGGACCGGAGCGCGTACCCGTCTTTCGCCGGCCATCCGCTCCGCCGCCGACCAGGACCGGCTCTGGGCGGCCCTGCGCGGCGGCGAGGTCGCCGCACTGGGTAGTGACCACGCTCCGCACACCATGGCGGAGAAGCTCCTGCCGGTCCCGGACGCTCCGCCCGGGATTCCCGGCGTGCAGGAGCTCGCCGTCGCCGTCTGGACCGGGATGCGCCGACGCTGGCCGGACGAGTCCAGCGATGTGGCGATCGCGCGACTCGTCGATCATCTGGCGGCCGGGCCGGCCGAGCTGTTCCGGCTGCCGGGCAAGGGGCGTCTGGAGCCGGGCGCCGACGCGGACCTGACGGTCTTCGGTCCGGACGACTCCTGGATGCTCTCCGCGTACGACGTACAGTCCAAATGCGGCTGGTCGGCCTACGAGGGATGGACGATGGCTGGCCGGGTGCGGACCACGATCAGGGCGGGTGAGGTGGTCTGGGACGCGAACGAGCAGAAGGCCGGCAGTCCCACCGGACGCTGGCTCCCGGCCGGACCACCGGGGCGAGGTCTCACCGCGGACAGCGGCCGCGCCTGACACCCCGTCGGGACGTGGCTACGGGGACGAGCCCGGGCACCGGGGCTCGGGGGCGGCCGGTCGCGCCTCCCCCGAGCACCCCGCGATCAGCCCAGTCCCGCCCGGGCCTGCGGGGTGTCCCCCGACCCGTCCGAGAGACCGGCGTCCGTCGTGGCGCGCAACAGCGAGCGCACAAGGGCGATCCGGCGGTCCACTTCCTCTTCGGACGCGGCGTCGATGACGACATGACCGTGCCGGCTCCCGGAGTTCTTGATTTCCGGGACCGTGTCGCCCGGTGCGAAGGGGAACTTCAGTTCGTGCACGAACGGCAGCGCCCGGATGTCGTCCAGCCCCTCCACAGACACGAGCCGCCCGGGCGGGAGCTGGAAGAAGGAGACACACCCCACCCGATGAGCGGTGTTCACCTGGACCGGCTTGCCGGCGAGTGCGCGAAACATGGCCGCTTCGATGTCGTACCCGGACGCGAGCGCGATGGCCCGATGGATTCGGTCGCCCGGGGCGCGGGTCTGCGACTCGACGATCCTCGGTCCGTCCGCTGTCAGGATGACCTCCGTGTGCGCCGGGCCGAACCGGTAACCGGCCTCGTCCAGGAACCGCACCACCAGATCGGCGACGGCCGCCCGGTCCGGCTCGGTCAGGGACGCGGGGTGCACGTGCGCGATCTCAGTGAAGCCGGGCGGCGGTGTCTTGCGCTTGGACGTGATGCCCACGAGATGGTGGGTGCCCTGCGCCGTCAGCGTCTCGACGCTGAACTCCGGCCCGCGCAGGTACTCCTCGATCAGCACGGGACCCGTGTAGCGCTGGTCGGCGAGCTGCTCCTCCCACTCGTCCAGGTCCCGGGCCTCGTGGACGAGTCGTACGCCGCGGCTGCCGGAGAGCAGGGCCGGCTTGGCCACGACGGGCAGTTCGAGCCGGGACAGCAAGGACCGGACCTCGTGCGCCGACGCGGCCGCGGTGGCACGCACCGGCGACAGACCGCGCTCGCGCAGCAGTTGCCGCATCGCCGTCTTGTCGTTGATGACGCGTAGTGCCTCAGGCGGATTGAGGGCGAGACCGTGGGCGTGCGCCTCCTCGCAGACCGGCAGCTGGGTGTCCTCGTTGCCCAGGTGCAGCACGTGCGCGACGCCCAGCCGTATGGCCGTGCCGGCCACCAGGCGGCGCAGCCCGGCGACGTCCCGGAAGTCGGTGAACAGGAGTTCCTCGGAGTACCGGGCGACCTCCTCCCGGTGGTCGTCCGGGATGCGCTCCGGGTCCCAGATGGAGAAGACCCGGAAGCCCTCCTCGGTGGCCTTGCGTACATAGGCTCGCCATGGCATGACCATGAGGATCTTGTTGTTCAACGTGGTGTTCCCCTCACTGATGCGGGCCGCACTCATGTCTGCTGCGTGTTTTCCTGGACGGCGGCGGGCTGCGGGACGGCCGCACGGGCGTCGCGCTCGCGGAAGAGCGACCAGTAGATGAGGAGCGCGCCCACTCCGAAGAGCCCGAACAGTAGGCTCATCCCGACCGCCGGGATCAGTACGCCGAGGGCCAGGCACAGCGAGGCGACGACCATCCCCAGCTGCACGTTGATCTGGTAGACGGCCATGTACCTGCTGCGGTCGTCTGCGGGCACCAGGTCAGCCAGCAGGACCTGCCGGATCGGCACCGACATGATCTCGCCGACGGTGAGCACCACCGCTGCGGCGAGCAGCAGCCAGGGCGCGTTGCTCGCCCCCCACACCATGTATCCGGCCGTGAAGAGCACGATGCCGCCGAAGATCCGCTGCCGGTCCGACAGCCGGCCGAACAGCCACGCGGCGAACAGTGCCAGACAGACCACGATGAGGGTGTTCGCCGCCCGCAGGATGCCGAGCATCTCGACACCGTCGACGGTCGGCCGCCACGGCCCGAAGCTCAGCAACTGCTGCCGCTCGAAGTCCGTGCTGAGGCGTACGGCGATGTAGTACGAGATCTGGATCTCGACGCTGCGGATCAGCAGGGCGGACAGGACCAGGCGGGCCAGGACGCTGTCGCGCAGCGCCGTCGTGTAACCGCCCAGCAGCGACCTGAGCCGGCCGCGGGCCCGAGGGTCCCGTGCCGTACCGGTGCGGTCGCTCGGCGCGGTCTCGCTGATCGCCACCAGGGTGATCAGCGCGATGACGCCGGCCAGCACGGCGGCGCCGAGGAGGAGCTGGAAGAAGAACGCGCCGAAGGCGAAGCCGCCGACGAGGGAACCCAGGAGGAACGCCAGGTTGATCGACCAGTAGTTGATCGTGTAGATCTGCTCGCGCGTCTTCGGCGTGGAGATGTCCACCATCATCGCGTCGTTGGCCGGCACAGCGATACCGAAGAGGCTGGTGCTGAGCAGGTAGCAGCAGAAGGTCACGGTTCCCGAGTGCCACCACGGAGAGTTGGCCAGCGCGAGCAGGACGAGGGCGGCGGCGCTGCCGATCTCGCCGAGCAGGAGGGTGGGGCGCCGGCCGAGGGTGTCGGACATGTGGCCCCCGATGAACGTGCACCCGACGACGGCGACGGCGATCGCGAACGTCATGAGTCCGGCCGTTGCGGCACCGTACAGATGGGAGAAGTGGATCACCATCAGCGGGGCGAGCATGATGTCCAGGAACTTCCGGACGAACCCGACTCCGATGCGCAGCTTCACGTTCCGGTGTATGCCGGCAGGGATCATGGGTGCCTCGAGTTCTTGAGGGGACGGCCAACAGAGCCGGCATCCGAGCCGATTCCGTCCGACCCGGTCTGCGGTCGGACGGGAGGGGGGAGGGAACGCAGAACCGGCAGCGCGAACAGGATCGGGGGATCGGTCGGTCTGCTGGGGCGCAGGCGCATCGATACGCGAAGGGGCGAGCGTGCGCCGACCGTCACGGAGTCGCGCCGGTCCACGAACAGCATCGGGTCAGTGCGCCGGTCCGGGCGGGTGGTGCGCGTGGCCGCGACGGCATGGACGAACCACGTGCCGTGCGGCACACCGGACAGGACGCAGCGCAGGGGGTGGTCGCCGGCCGCATCGATGATCTTCGCGGCGACCGGCGGGCTCTGCAGGATGGGGGAGGGGAAGATCCCCATGTACACGCGCAGGGCCGGGCACGCGCTGGGAAAGGAGATTGTCACGGCCGCCGTGCCGTGTGATGCCTGCACCTCGTCCTTGGGCAGGGTCGGATTGAGCGCGGTGCCCCTCACGAGGTGACGGAACTGGCTCGGGGGCATTCCGACGCTCTGCGTGAAGTAGTTCGTGAACGACCCGAGGCTCTGGTATCCGACGGCGAACGAGATCTCTGTGATCGTCCTCGATGTGGTGGTCAGCAGACGCTTCGCCTGATGGATGCGGACAGCGGAGAGGAACCGGCCGGGGGTCACGCCGGTGATTTCCCGAAAGGTCCGGGCGAAGTGGAAGCGGCTGAGCAGAGCGCTCTTCGAGAGCTCGTCCAGCGAGACCGGCTCGCTGTACCGCTCCCAGATGTATTCGATGGCACGTTCTATGGCTTCACGAATGGCACCGTTGCGGGCTTCGGGCACGACCTGGCGCCTGTCTGCTGTCACGGCCACCAAGGTGCGCCGCCCCGGTTGGGTACGGCTCGCACCGCACTCGAACCGCGGTAGGGCGACCACGGCACGGCGGGTGTCAGCAATTTGGGATATGTCTCACGCCGGGGCTCCTCCCATGCTGTGAAGCATGCAAGAACCCGCCTCCCCCGCTACAGAGGACGCCGCCCGCGTGAACGAGGCGGCGGAGAGGAAGTCTCATGGATGACGTGCGGAGAATTCTGGCCCCGGTGGTGGACGAGCTGCTGAAACCGTTCAGCCACGTCGCCGATTCCGAACTGCAGAGCGTCGACGCCATTCATGAGCGCTATCCCGGGCTGGCGAGATTCCGGGAACGGCTCGGGGACACGCCCCTCATCGAGGTCCCGACGGCGCCCGGCGGCGCGAGCATTCTCGCGAAGTGCGAATGGGGAAATCCGGCGGGCTCGGTCAAGGACCGAGTGGCCTACGCGCTGGTGTGCGATGCCATCAGGCGCCACGGCAACCGGCCGGCGGAGGACCTTCGACTGGTGGAGTACTCGGGCGGGAACCTGGGCCTGGCACTGTCCTATCTGTGCGCGGAGGCGGAGATTCCGCTGAACCTGGTCGTGGCGTCCTTCACGTCGGACAGCGTGCTGGACACCCTGCGGTCGCGCGGGACCGCGGTGGACATCGCCCCGGAGGAGGAGGGCTTCCTCGGCACGATCCGGCAGGCGCTGCGTATCGCGGACGAGGACAGCTCCCGGCAGCTGCTGTTCCAGCACGTCAACCCCGCCAACCTGACCATGCATCAGGCGACCACGGGCACGGAGATCGTCCGGCAGCTCGACGGCCGCATCCCGCACACCTGGGTCGCCGCCATCGGAACCGGCGGCACCCTCATCGGCGTCCTGAACATGCTGCGCACCGTCAACCCCGGCGTCCGGGCGGTGGGCGTCACGCCTGCCGAATCCCCGTACGGGCACGGCGGCGCCCCGGCGACCCCCCGCGGACTGTGCGGCACCGGAGGACTCGGCTACGGCCTCAAGCAGCCGTTCGTGAAGGCGTACGAGAACGACGTCGCCGCGCACCGGCAGGTCTCCTATCCCGAAGCACTCGAGGGCGCCGCGGAGTTCTACAGCCTCACCGGCACCCGGATCGGCACCTCCGCCTCGGCGAACTGGCTGGTCGCGCGCAGGATCGCCGCACAGCTGCCCTCGGACCAGGTGGTGGTGACCCTGTTCGCCGACGCCGGGAACCCCGAGCAGTGGGAAGAGGTGGGCGCGTGACCACCACGCCCGACGGGCCGCGGACGGAGTCCGCGCGGGTCCTGGAGCAGTTCCGGGATCTCGCGGTCGGCCCGACCCGGTTCATGACCGTTCACGCCTGCTACGAGCTCGGGATTCTGGACCGGCTCCGCAAGAGCGACGGCACCGCGCTGTCGGCCGCGGATCTCGCCGAGGCGAGCGGTGTCCGGCCGGATGCCGTCGAGCAACTGCTGCATCTGCTGGTCAAGGAAGACTTCATCGCGTACGACGCGGATACCGGCGGATACCGCGCAGTGGGTCTCGCCCGCCTCTCCGACGACGAATTCGCCCGGGCCATGCGCCTGATGTCCATGATCAAGGAAGTCTGTCTGCGGCAGCTCTACTACCTTCCCGACAGCGTACGGACAGGCAAGGTCGTGGGCCTGGAGAAGATTTTCGGGTTCCACGGCGATCTGTACGAGGCGTGCGCCGGGCACGAGGAACTCCGTGGTGCCTGGTCCGAGATGATGGACCAGACGACATCCCTCATCGACCCCTGGTTCTTCGAGAACGTCGATATCCCGTCCGGCACCAAGGTGCTTGACCTGGCCGGCCACACCGGCCTCGGTGCGATCCTCACCTGCAAGTACAACCCGGAGAAGAACCTCGAAGTGGCCTGCTTCGACTTTCCGGAGAAGCGGGACGACGCGCTGGAGAACTTCCGCGCGCATGGTGTCGAGGATTCCTGCACCTTCATCGGCGGCGACGTGTACGAGGGTCTGCCCAAAGGCTTCGGAGCCGTTCTGGTCAAGCACTTCCTGGACCAGCTGGGCAAGGAGAACGTGTTCCGGGTGCTGCGCGCCGTCTACGACTGCCTGGAACCCGGAGGCCGGATCTACGCCCTGGTGCCGACCTATCCCGAGAATGTCAGGGAATCGAGTCAGGCGGACTTCTTCCCTGCCTACTTCCTCGGCTGCAGCACGGCCGAAGGCGGCCCGCAGAAGGCCTCCACGTACAAGCAGTGGATGGAGGAATGCGGATTCACCGACGTCGAGACGATCACGCATGGGGCGGACGAGCGGCCACCCGAGATGATTCATGTCCACAGTCTTCTGTGCGGAGTGAAGGGTTAGCCGGTGAAGAAACGCATCCTGCTGGTGCACAGCCGGTCCGGTCCGCCCCTCGACTTCGCGCTGCGCCGGCTGGCAGCCAGAGCAGAAGTCCACGTGCTCGCGTTCCATCCGCTGCCGGCCGGAGCGGAGGAGTACTGCGCCTCGGTCATCCCCGCCCACGAACGGCGGCTGAAGGGGGACGCATTGGTCGACGCCATCGTGGAGGCGGCCGGCCGGGTCGGCGCGGACGCGCTGTGCGGCCTGTCGGAGTACACGGTGGTCCCGGTGGCGGAGGCGGCCGAACGCCTGGGTCTTCCCGGCCCGGGCCCGGTGGCAGCGGCATCACGCGACAAGCGGCTGATGCGGGCTGCGTGGGAGAAGGCCGGCGTGCCGCAGCCGGCGTACCGGACAGTGGCCTCGGCGGCCGACCTGCACCGGGCGTTCGACGAGCTGCAGCCCCCTCTGCTGCTGAAGTCGGCGTGGGGCGCCGGCTCGACCGCGCAGCTCGTCGTCTCCCGTGAGGAGGAGATCGATCCGGCGTGGGAGGAGGTGACGGCGGTGATGACGGCAGCCGACGCGGCCGGTGTCGTGATGCTGGAGGTACCGGGTGCCGAGGACGACTTCCTCGTCGAGGAGATCATCCCTGGCACGACACAGTCCTGGTGGGCGGACGACAGCGGCTACGGCGACTATCTGAGCGTCGAGGGCATAGTCATCGAGGGCGAGTACCACCCGGTCTGCATCACATCGCGGCTGCCGACGATCCCGCCCTTCATGGAGCTCTGCAACATAGCGCCGTGCGAACTCGCCGGACCGCTCCAGCGCGAGATCGAATCAGTGGCGCGCGCCGCGGTCGACGCCCTCGGGCTGCGGACCTGCGGTACGCATACGGAGATCAAGCTGATGCGGGACGGAGGGCTCGCACTCATCGAGTCCGCCGCGCGCTTCGGCGGCGCCGCGATCCTTGCCCAGATCGAGCACGTCTACGGCTGCGACCTGGTCGGCACTCTGGCGGACGCGCTGCTCGGGCTCCCGACGGACCCTCCCGTTTCCATGCTGGCCCAGGGCGACGCCACCGGCGCCGCGTGCACGTTGTCCCTCCTGGCGACGAACGCGGTGGGACAGCCGTGGTCGAGGGACCTGATCTGGGACACCCACGTGGTCGACTGGCCGTCCCTGGTGACGCCCGGCACGACCATCGAGACCGTGCCGGGACTGACGATCGCGGACGGGACGCCCATGCCGAAGTACGAACGCAGCGGCGGAAAGATGGTGCTCGGCGGAGTCCTCTACCTGAAGTCGCCGGACTCCAAGACGCTCCTGCACGACGCCTACACGGTCCTGAACGGCCTGGAGGACGCCCTGGCACGGGGATGGCAGCAGGCCGGCGGCAGTGGGGGACACGAGCAGGGGACGAGCGAATGAGCAGCATGGACATCCGGCGTATCGGCGGCCGCATAGGAGCCGAGATCACCGGCATCGACCTGAGCACCACGATCCCGGAACAGCTGTTCTCCGAGATCGAGCAGGCGTTCCTCGACCACAAGGTGCTGTTCTTTCGCGACCAGGAGATCAGCGACGAACAGCAGCTGGCCTTCGCCGGCCGGTTCGGCCCGCTCACCCGGCGCCATCCGATGATGCGGACCGCCGAAGAGAGCCCGCAGGTCCTCGTCGTCGACGGGGAGGACCAACGGGCCAACCACTGGCACAGCGACATCAGCTTCACCGAGACCCCGTCCCTGGGAACCACGCTGCGCAGTGTGGTGCTGCCGCCGTACGGCGGAGACACCCTGGTGGCCGGCGGCGCGGCCGGCTACCGAGATCTGCCCGCCGAGTTGCGGGACATCGCCGACCGGCTCTGGGCGGTGCACACCAACCGGGCGGAACAGCCGCGCCTGGGCACCGGGCGTGGTGAAGAAGTACGCCGGGCCTTCCTCGCCAAGCGGTTCGAGACCGCGCACCCCGTCGTGCGGGTCCATCCGGTCACGGGCGAACCCTCCCTGTTCCTCGGTGGCTTCGCCCAGCGGCTCGTCGGCATGAGCCTGCGGGAGTCGAGGCCGATCATCGACGTACTGCAGTCCTACATACTGCGCCCGGAGAACCAGGTCCGCTGGACCTGGCGCCCCGGAGACGTGCTCATCTTCGACAACCGCTGCACGCAGCACTACGGCGTCAACGACTACGACGACCATCGCCGGCTGCTGCACCGCGTCTCGGTCACCGGCGACGTGCCCGTCGGCCTGGACGGCAAACAGAGTTACGTGATTCATGCCGGCGACGGGAACGAGGAGGGACGATAGACATGGCGGCAGACATGGCGACCCCGGATTCCTTCGCGCGGCGGCTCCGGGCACGCGAGCGGCTTACCGGTTACTGGATCTCGTGCGACAACCCGGTCGCGGTCGAACGCATCGCCCGGCTCGGCTACGACTACATCGGCGTCGACGGCCAGCACGGCGTGCTGTCGCAGCCGGGCTGGAATGCCGCGATGATGGCGGTGGACGCGGGACAACGCGCGGCGGGTCTGATCCGGGTCCCCTCCGTGGACCCGGTGGCCATCGGCGCCGCTCTGGACACCGGGGCGCGCGGAGTGATCGTGCCCATGGTCGAAACGCCGGAGCAGGCCGAGACGGCGGTGCGGGCCACCAGGCATTGGCCTGCCGGAACCCGTAGCCTGGCCGGCCCCGTACGAGCCCAGTTCCGTCTCGGTGACGTTCCGGCGGAGATCGACGAGGGCGTGGTCTGCATCGTCATGATCGAGACGAAAGCCGCCCTGGACAACCTCGACAAGATCTGCGCGACGCCGGGCCTGGACGCCGTCTACCTGGGACCGGCCGATCTGTCCGTGGCACTCGGTGGACACTACTTCGGCGATCCCGCGGTGCAGCCGGCGCTCGTCGAAGCGTCGAAGGCCATCGCCGGCGCCGCACGCGACGCGGGCATCGCGAGCGGCATCCACTGCATGGACGGCGAGAGCGCGGCCCGGTGGCTGTCGGACGGGTACACCTTCGCCACGATCTCCAGTGACATCACCCATCTCGAACAGGTCGCGGCCATGCACCTGGCGGCGGCCCGCGGGGCGGAGGACTCATGAGTCCGGAAGGCCGCATCTACCGGTCCATCGAGGAGCTGGTCGGTGGTACCCCTCTGCTCCAGTACCGGCTGCCGGGTGTTCCGGAGGACGTACGGACCCTGGCGAAGCTGGAGATGCTGAACCCGCTCGCCAGCGTCAAGGACCGGGCGGTGCTCCACATGTTCCGCGCCGCGCGGGAGTCGGGGCAGCTGTCCCCGGGCGGCACGGTCATCGAGTGCTCGTCCGGGAGCACCGGCATCTCCCTCGCCGCGCTCAGCCGGCTGTACGGGCATCGCTGCATCATCGTCCTGCCCGACAACGCCACTGTGGAAAGACAGTTGATCCTGCGCAAGCTGGGCGCCGAGATCGAGAGCGTGCCCCACGGCGACGGACTGCTGGCCGCATGGGCCTTTGCGGAGCGGCTGCAGAAGTCCCTGCCCGGTTCCTGGCTCCCGCACCAGGACACCAACCCGGCCAATGTGCTGGCGCACTACGAGACGACCGGACCGGAGCTGTGGCGGGACACCGCGGGCGAGGTGGACGTGCTGGTATGCGGTGTCGGTACGGGCGGGACGCTGACGGGGATCGCGCGTTTCCTCAAGGAACGACGCGATGTCCATGTGGTCGCGGTCGAGCCCGCCAGATCAGCCGTTCTGTCGGGAGGCGAGGCAGGGCCCCACGGCATCCCCGGGATCGGCGCGGGTTACGTCTCGCAGATCACGGACCTCGGGCTCATCGATGAGGTGATCGCGGTGTCGGACGATGACGCTGCTGCCGCGGTCGGGGAGATTACCCGGGCCACCGGGCTCATGGCCGGAATTTCGTCCGGGGCGGCGGCACACGCCGCCCGGGCCGTGGCCCGGCGGCCGCAGTGGTCCGGGGCCACGATCGTCGCGGTGTTCCCTGATTCCGGTGAGCGCTATCTGTCGGTCGGGACAGCCCTTTAGGAGGTTGCTGGAAACGTTGGGTGCTGGCCCCGGTCCGGGTGGATGGGGGCCAGTTTTTTTGTATACGGGAGCTTCTGCTGGGTTCTACCGGCTGGTGGGGCTCTGTGCGGGGTGGTGCGGTTGGGCGATGTGCGCGGGTCGGAGTGTGCCGTTGGTGTCGCGGATGTGGATGTGGACGGTGTTGTGGAGCGTGTGGTCGGCGTGGCGGATGGCGAGTTCGGTGGTGGGGGCTGTCGCGGCGACGAGTCCGAGGCGGTCCCAGGAGTCTTTGACGGGGCGGACGGTGTCGCCGGGTTTCACCCAGGCCTGTGCCGTGAGGATTCCCGGTTGTGCGCGTGCTTCTTCTATTCCTGTGATGGATTCGACGCGGCCGGGGTTGCTGATGAGGAATCTCACGGCGGCGGCGCGCTGTGCCCGGGGCGGGCGGGACATTTCGGGGACAAGTCCGAAGGGCCAGCCGAGTGCGTATGTTTCGAGGTCGATTCCGTAGGCGCCGCGTACGAGTTCGTTGATGGCGCCGCCGCCGTAGCGGTTGTGTGACTCGATGACTACGGGTCCGTCTTTTCCGATTCTGAATTCGGTGTGCGCGGGTCCGTCGTGGAGCCCCATGCTGTCGAGAAACGTGCTCACGCTGTGCTGGATGCCGGCGTGGGCGGTGGTGTCCAACTGGGCGGGCATGGTGTGTGAGAAGGCCGCGAAGCTGTCGGGGGCGAGGTGAGTCTCGGTGATGCCGATGATGACGTGGCGGCCGTTGAAGCCGAATGTTTCGGCGCTGTACTGGGGTCCTTCGACGTACTGTTCGAGCATGAAGCCCTTGATGGTGAAGGGCATGGTGGTGCGGGCCATGGGGTGCCCGTTCAGGGTGCGTACGGTGTCCCATGCGGCGTCGGCTGTGTGGGGGTCGATGACCCGGACCACTCCGTAGCTGCCTGTTCCGTTCGTCGGTTTGACGACGAAGGGGTAACCGTGGCGCTGGGCGAAGGTGTCGAGGTCGCCGCGTTGCGTCAGGGGGGCCGCGGCCGCGCCGGCGGATGCGCCGGTGGCGGCCAGGTGGCGGCGCATGGCGAGTTTGTCTCTGAACCTTCTCGCTGTTTCGAGTCCTGTGCCGCCCAGGCCGAAGAGATCGTTGATCAGGCCCGCGCCTTCCAGCCCGGGTTCGGTCAGGGACAGGGCGACGGTGAATCCCGTTGTTTCGTGTAGCTGGCGGGCAGTCGTTTCCAGTGCGTCGAGGTCCGTGTAGTTCACGGCCCGGACTTCGTCGGCGAGCTCGCAGGGCGCCTCCGCGAGTTTCTCGGGATGCTGGAGCACGAGGACGTTCAGGCCCAGGCCTTTTGCCTTCTTCACCGTCGAGTCGGTGGCGCCGACGAGAAGCGCGGTGGTGTCCGCTTGCACGCTCTCTCCGTTTCTTCCCCGGTGTGGGTACGGGCGAGGTGGGGGTCAGGGTGTGTGTGCGATTCGGGGTAGTGCGGTGGGTGGTTGCGCAGGTGGACTCGTGGCGGTGACATGGGCGTCGTCGGGAATGTCGGTGAGGACGAGTGCTTGTGCTCCGACGATTACCTGGTCGCCGATGGTGACCGGGCCCAGGACGGTGGCTCCTGTGCCCAGGACGGTTCCGTTGCCGACTACGGGGTGGCGCCGTTCGCCGGGCGGTCTGCGGTTGTCCCGCCACCAGCCGACCGCGCCGAGGGTGACTTGGTGGTAGATCGTCACGTCGTCACCCACGACGGCTGTCTCGCCGATGACGACTGCCGCGCCGTGATCGATGAAGACTCTGCGACCGAGTGTGGCTCCGGGATGGATTTCTGTGCCGGTGAGTGCTCTGGCGGCCGTCATGAGGGCGCGTGCGGACAGCCGGGCTCCTCGTTCGTGGAGCAGGTGAGCCACCCGGTGGGTACACAGGGCGGGCAGCGCCGGGTGCAGCAGTGCCTCTGTGAATGTGCGTACCGATGGGTCACGCTCGACGACGGTGCGGACGTCTTCGGCCAGGAGCCGGAACAGTCCTGCCGATGCCTGCAGTTTCGGCGGTTCGTGTTCGTCGGTGAGTCTGCTGGCAAGGACGAGGCCCGTCTGGGTGTCGTCGTGCCGGGACGCGGCCCTGCCCGGCAGGCCTGGCTTGTTCATCGTGCCTCCCAGCGGTGTGCCCGGATTTCGTCGGCGGGACTACGCCGCGAGGGCCGGGGCGGACCAGCGGGTGATCTCATGGAGTGCCACGTCCTTGCGGCCGCGCATCCGCATGGTGGTATTGCGCAGGAGGGACCGGAGCGGGCCCGATCCCTGGTCCAGCAGGCCTTGTCGGCGTGAGAGCAGTGCTACCCGGGCGGTGCGTTGTACCCGCTGCCTTTCGTAGGCTCGCAGAGCGGTGGAGAAGTCACCACGACTGCCTTCCACAACATGCGTTCGCAGCGTCGAGGCGAGAACGACGGCGTCTTCGAGCGCCATGTTCGCCGCTTGTCCCAGGGCCGGGGACATCGGGTGTGCCGCGTCGCCCAGCAGTACTACGCGGCCGTCCACCCACCGTGACACGGGGTCGCGGTCGTGGATGTCCGTGACCGCGACGTCAGCGGGGTCGCTGTTCGTGATCAGCTGTACGATCGGGGCCGGCCAGTGCCCGATCAGTTCGGCCAGCGCCCGTTGTGCGGCTTCGGAGCCCAGTTGTGGCCATGTGCCGGGGGGAGCGGTGATCTTGGCTGTCCAGTAGAGTGCCCCGTCGCCGACTGGGGCGGCGAATATCTGGACGCCGTTGCCGTTCGCCACGAATCCGTGCGGCCACGGCCAGTTTCCCGGTGTGTGGCTGCGTACCGAGGTGTATCCGCAGTATCGCGGTAGCCCGTCGCCGATCATCCGTTTGCGTACGGACGACCAGATTCCGTCCGCGGCGACGAGGAGGTCCGCGGAGTGGATGCTGCCGTCGGACCATTGCAGGGAGACGGGGCCGTTGTCCGTCGTGTAGTCGGACACGACGGTGCCCATCTGGATCTCGGCTCCGGAAGCGAGGGCATCGTCGGCCAGTGCGTTCTGCGCGGCCGTGCGCAGGATGGAGATCGACGGTGTCCCATCGGGCTGGGCCAGGCGTCCGATGTGCTCCCGTGCGAGGACCCGGCCGGAGGAGCTGAGCAGGACGCGTTCCTCGACCGGTCCGATGACATGCCCGGATTCACGCAGGCGCCGACCGAGCCGGCTGCTCATGGCATCCGCTGCGGCGACACCGTTCGGGTAGAGCATCAGCCCCGAGCCCGCAGGCGCGAAGCGCGGCGCGCGTTCCACGACCGTCACGTCGAGGCCGCACCGTGCAAGCGCTGTTGCCGCGGCCAACCCGCCGACGCCGCCGCCCACCACGGTCGCGGTAAACCGTTTGGCGGTCATGGCCGCGCCACCCGGCGTGCAGGGTTGTCGATGCTTCCGTCATACATGACGACAAGGATCCGGGCTTCAGGCCCGTGCGGGCATCTCCGATATTGCTCAGCCTGCTGTGCGTCCGATGCCCTCTTTCCACCGTATCCACCGCTGCTCCACCCGCAGCCCACCCGGTGGCCGCAGGCTGGTTCGGTCACCGCGCGCCTCATCGGCCAAGGACATACGGCCTTCGCCGGCAAGCAGGATCCGGGAGATCGTCACGAGGAGAAAGAGTAATGGCATGGAACTGAGCGAAGCTCTGCACCGCGGTGCCGGCCCCGAGGAACTGGAGCAGGCCGCTCTGCCCGCCACGTACAAGGCAGCTCATCTCCGGGCCGAGGACGTCGACATGTTCCGCGGCGTCAGCGACAAGGATGTGCGGAAATCCCTGGTGGTGGGTCAGGTACCCATGCCCGAGATCGCGCCCGACGAGGTGCTGGTCGCGGTGATGGCGAGCGCGGTCAACTACAACTCCGTCTGGTCGGCGATGTTCTCGCCCGTACCGACGTTCAACTTCCTCAAGCAGTTCGCCCGGCAGGGCGGCTGGGCCGCGCGCCACGACCTGCCGCACCACGTCATAGGCTCCGACGGCTCCGGTGTCGTCGTGCGCGTCGGTTCCGGTGTGCGCCGGTGGAAGATCGGCGACGAGGTCGTCATCCACCCCTCCCATGTGGACGACCAGGAGCACGGAACCCACGACGACGGAATGATGGGCGAGAACCAGCGGGCCTGGGGCTTCGAGACCAACTTCGGTTCCATGGCCGAGTACACGGTCGTCCGGGCCAGCCAGCTGATACCCAAGCCCACGCACCTCACGTGGGAAGAGGCCGCGTCGAACACGCTGTGCGCCACCACGGTCTACCGCATGCTGGTCGGTAGGCACGGCGCGCGGCTCAAGCAGGGTGACGTCGTCCTGATCTGGGGCGCGGCGGGCGGCCTGGGCGCCTACGCGGTGCAGATGGTGAAGAACGGTGGCGGCATACCGATCGGCGTGGTCAGCTCCGCGCGCAAGGCCGAAGCCGTACGCGAACTGGGCTGCGACCACGTCATCGACCGTACCGAGATCGGGCTCGACGGCGACTTCGACGCCGAACCGGACGCGGTGATCAGGGCCGGAAAACGCCTGGGCTCGAAGATCCGGGAACTGGTCGGACGCGACCCGGACATCGTGTTCGAGCACACCGGCCGCGCCACCTTCGGCGTCTCGGTGTTCGTCGCGCGGCGCGGGGGAGTGATCATCACCTGCGGCTCCAGCTCCGGCTACCAGCACACGTACGACAACCGGTATCTGTGGATGAAGCTGAAGACCGTCATCGGCAGCCACGGCGCCAACCTGCAGGAAGCCGTCGAGTGCACCCGGCTGATCGCGGAAGGCCGCGTCAAACCGGCGCTGTCCGAGGTCTACGGGCTCGACGACGCCGCGGACGCGTGCCGTCGACTCCAGCTGAACGAGCACGTCGGCAAGATCGGCATCCTCTGCATGGCCCCGGCGCCGGGCCTCGGCGTGTCGGACCCCGCGCTGCGCGAGCGACTCGGCGGCAACGCGCTGACCCCGGTCCAGCACACGGCCCCCGTTTCGCGCTGACGCCTGCCGAGGCACGGGACCAGGACCACGACCGCACCCTTCCCGAAGGATCACGATGACGAGGGCGAGCGACCCCAGGGCACCCGAACCGATCGCCGTGATCGGTATGGCCTGCCGGCTGCCGGGTGCCTCCACGATCGAGGAGCTGTGGGAGCTCCTGCGGTCCGGCCGCAGCGCCGTCGGCCCGGCACCGGCCGGCCGGAAACTGCCCGGCCGGGTGGGCGGATTCCTGGCCGAGGTGGAGCGGTGCGACCCCGCGTTCTTTGGCATCCCGCCGCGCGAGGCCGCGACCATGGACCCGCAGCAGCGGCTGGCGCTCGAACTCGCCTGGGAGGCGCTGGAACACGCCGGCATCGTGCCGGGCACGCTGCGCCACAGCCGTACGGGCGTGTTCCTCGGCGCGATGGCGGACGACTACGCGGAGCTGTCCCGGCGGCGCGGTACGAACGAGGCCGCCGCCACCACCCTGACGGGCCTTAACCGGAGCATCCTCGCCAACCGGATCTCGTACGTGCTCGGTCTCCGCGGACCGAGCACGACCGTCGACACGGGTCAGTCCTCGTCGCTCGTTTCGGTGCTGCAGGCCTGCGAGAGCCTGTGGTCGGGAGCCGTGACCACCGCGCTGGCCGGCGGAGTCCAGCTGAACCTCACCGACACCGGATTCGTCCTCGCGGACCGCTTCGGAGCGCTGTCGCCGGACGGGCGCGCCCACACCTTCGACGCCCGTGCCACCGGGTACGTGCGCGGCGAGGGCGGCGGCATGGTGGTGCTCAGACCACTGGAGCGGGCCCTGGCGGACGGTGACAACGTTTTCGGGGTCATCCGCGGCGGCGCGGTCAACAACGACGGCGGCGGTACGTCGCTAACCTCGCCCAGCGCCGACGCCCAGGCGGAGCTGCTACGGGCCGCCTACGCCCACGCCCGTGTCGACGCGGCCGAGGCGAGCTTCGTCGAGCTGCACGGCACGGGCACCCCCACGGGCGACCCGGTCGAAGCCGTCTCGCTCGGCGCGGTGCTGGGAAGCGTGCGACCGAAGGACGCACCGCTGCCGGTCGGCTCGGTCAAGACGGTGTTCGGCCACGCGGAGGGCGCGGCCGGCATCGCCGGTCTGCTGAAGGCCGTGCTGTGCCTGCACCACCGGACGCTCACCCCGAGCCTGAACTACCGCACCCCGCACCCGAAGATCGACCTGGCAGCCACCCGGCTGACCGTGAACACCGAACTCCGGCCCCTGACGCAGGACGGCCGTCAACTGGTGGCCGGAGTCAGTTCGTTCGGCATGGGCGGTACCAACTGCCACCTGGTACTGGGGGAGCGCCCCACCGAGACTGCCGCTCAGCCCGAGGATGTGTCCGGACCGTTCCCGGTATTGCTCTCCGGCCGCACCGAACAGGCCGTCCGGGACCAGGCGACCCGGCTGCTCAGCCACTTGGACGCCCACCCGGATCTGCCGCCAGCCTCGGTCGCGTACGCGCTGGCGGCCACGCGCACCCACTTCGCGCACCGCGCCGGTTTCGTCGCCGACGACCTCGCCTCGCTGCGCGCGGGGCTCCATGACCTGGCCGACGGCCGGGCCCGCGCCGATGTGGTGGATGAGGGGACGTGCGCGTTCCTCTTCACCGGCCAGGGCAGTCAGCGGCTCGGCATGGGTGGTGAACTGCGCCGCGCGGTACCCGCGTTCGCGGACGCCTTCGACGCTGTCGCCGTGCACCTGGATCCGTTGCTCCCGCGACCGTTGAGCGAAGTGCTCGACGGTTCGGACGCCGCGCTGCTCGACCGTACCGCGTACACGCAGCCCGCGCTCTTCGCGTACGAGGTGGCGCTCGCCGCGACGCTGGAGCGGTGGGGCGTACGGCCGGATGTGCTCATCGGCCACTCGGTCGGTGAGCTGGCGGCGGCGCGAGCGGCCGGTGTGCTGTCGATCGAGGACGCCGCGACGCTGGTGGCCGCGCGCGGCCGGCTGATGCAGGCGCTCCCGTCCACGGGCACGATGGTAGCCGTGGAGGCGGCCGAGGCCGAACTCGGGCAGCTACCCGAGGGCGTTTGCGTCGCCGCCGTCAACGGACCGGCCGCCACTGTGCTGTCCGGTGACCGTGACGCCGTACTGGAGCTGGCGCGTACGTGGGAGTCAGCCGGGCGGCGCATCCACCGGCTGCGGACCGGCCATGCCTTCCACTCGGCGCACCTGGACCCGATGCTCGACGACTTCCGCACGGTGGCCGAAACCCTCACGTACCACCCGCCACGGGTGCCGGTCGTGTCGAACCTGACCGGTGAGGTGATCGAAGCGGAGGAGATGCGCCGACCCGACTACTGGGTCCGGCAGGCGCGGGGTACCGTGCGCTTCCTCGACGCCGTCCGCACCGCGCGGGCCCGGGGCGTCACCCGCTTCCTGGAGGTCGGCCCGGACGCGGTACTGAGCGGCGCTGGCCGGGAGTGCGCCGGCGACGACGCGTCGCTCTTCGCGTGCGCGGGCCGGGCGGGCCGGCCCGAGACCGCCACGCTGCTCGCCGCCCTGACGGCGCTCCACAGCCGCGGGGCCGCCATCGACTGGCCGACGGTCTTCGCGGACCTGGGCGTACGCGCGGGAAAGCGGACCGTCCTGCCCACGTACGCGTTCCAGCGTGAGCGGTTCTGGATCGGCGACGAGGCGGTGGCGACGGCGTCCACGGAGAAGTCGCCGTCCACGGATACGTCACCGGCACTCACGGGCCCGGAGGGCTTGGCACTTACGGCCCCACAGACCAGAGACCTGGTGCTGGCCGAGTTGGCCGGAGTCCTCGCGCTGCCGTCCGCCGCCCGGCTGGACACCGACGCCACGTTCCATGACCTGGGACTGGACTCGCTCGGTGCCGTCGAACTGCGCAATCGGCTCGCCCGCCGCACCGGCCGGCCCATCCCGGCCGGTCTCGTGTTCGACCACCCCACCCCGGCCGCCGTCATCGACCACCTGCGCGCACGCACCGCCGAGGAGCCCGCTCCCGCGACGGCCCCGGAGGCGCGGGGCGACTCGGCCGATGACGATCCGGTGGTCATCGTGGGGATGGCCTGCCGGCTGCCCGGGGGCGTCGCCTCGCCGGAAGACCTGTGGCGGCTGGTCTCCGACGGTGTGGACGCGATCTCGCCGTTCCCCGACGACCGGGGCTGGGACCTTGCCGCGCTCTCCGACGCGGAGGGCCCCGGTGGCTCCCGGACCCGGTACGGCGGCTTTCTGGACGACGTCGCCGGGTTCGATGCCGGGTTCTTCGGGGTGTCGCCGCGCGAGGCGCTGGCGATGGACCCGCAGCAGCGGTTGCTGCTCGAGGTGTCGTGGGAGGCGCTGGAGCGGGCCGGCTTCGACATCGGCGGGATGCGCGGAAGCCGGACTGGGGTCTTCACCGGCCTGATGTACCACGACTACGCGGCCACCTATGAGAACGTGCCGCCGCAGGTGCGCGGCCATCGGATGACCGGCGGCGCGGGCAGTGTCGCCTCCGGCCGGGTCGCCTACCGGTTCGGCTTCGAGGGGCCCGCCATCACCGTGGACACGGCGTGCTCCTCGTCCCTGGTGGCGCTCCATCTCGCCGTGCGCTCGGTGCGCGACGGGGAGTGCGATGTCGCCCTGGCCGGCGGTGTCACCGTGCTCTCCTCGCCCTTCACCTTCGTGGAGTTCAGCCGCCAGGGCGGCCTGTCGGCGGACGGCCGGTGCAGGTCGTACGGCGACGGCGCGGACGGCACCGGGTGGGCCGAGGGCGTCGCGGTCGTCGCCGTGGAGCGGATGTCGCGGGCGCGGGAGAAGGGGCACCGGATGCTGGCCGTGGTGCGGGGGAGCGCCGTCAACCAGGACGGCGCCAGCAACGGCCTGACCGCCCCCAACGGCCTGGCACAGCAGCGGGTGATCCGGGCCGCCCTGGCCGACGCCGGCCTGTCTCCCTCGGACGTCGATGTGGTGGAGGGCCACGGCACCGGCACCGCGCTGGGCGACCCGATCGAGGTGCGGGCCCTGGCCGAGACGTACGGCCGCGAGCGGAGCGCCGCACCGTTGCTGCTCGGCTCCGTGAAGTCGAACATCGGTCACACCCAGGCGGCGGCCGGTGTGGCGGGTCTGGTGAAAACGGTGCTCGCCCTGAACGCCGGGGTGGTGCCCGGGTCGCTGCACGCCGACCCGGCGTCACCGCACGTGGACTGGTCGTCGGGCGGCGTGGAGGTGATGTCGGCGGGGTCGGTGCCGTGGCCGGAGAGCGGCCGGCCGAGGCGGGCGGGTGTGTCGTCGTTCGGCATCAGCGGGACGAACGCCCATATGGTGCTTGAGCAGGCCGAGGTGGCGCACGACCTGCCAAGGGGCGGCGCCCCCGCCCCTTCACCTGCTGACGAGACCCCCGTGCCGCTGCTGCTCAGCGCCCACGACCCCGAGGCACTGCGCGCGCGGGCCGAGCAGATCCTGCCCCTGATCGGGGCCGAGGATTCAGCCGATCTCGCCCACTCCCTCGCCCGGTCGGAGCCGTTCGGCGAACGGGCCGTCGTGGTCGGCGCGGACGACGATGCGTTACGAGCCGGACTGGCGGCCGTGGCCGAGGGACGGATCGCCCCGGGCGTCGTGCGCGGACGGTCCCGGACGCGCGGCCGACTCGCGGTGCTGTTCACCGGGCAGGGCAGCCAGCGGCCCGGCATGGGACGCGAACTGGCGTCCCGCCACCCGGTGTTCGCGCGGACGCTCGACACGGTCTGCGGAGAACTGGACCGTGCACTCGCACCGTACGGCTACCGGCCCGTCAAGGAGGTGATGTACGCCCCCGAGGGGTCCCCCGACGCGCGTCTGCTCGGCCGGACCGGGTACACGCAGGCCGCGCTGTTCGCGTACGAGGTCAGCCTGTACCGGCTGGTGGAGAGCTGGGGCGTCCGGCCGGACGTGGTGGCCGGTCACTCCATCGGTGAGGTGACGGCGGCACACATCGCCGGTGTCCTGGACCTGGCGGACGCATGCGCGCTGGTCGCTGCCCGTGGCAGGCTGATGCAGGCGCTGCCCTCCGGCGGTGCGATGCTCGCGGTGGAAGCCGATGAAAGGTACGCCGCGGCCGTTCTCCCTGCCGGGTCGCCCGACATCGCCGTCGCGGCCGTGAACGCGCCCCACTCCGTGGTGCTCTCCGGCACACGGAAAGCCGTCACCGAGGCCGCCGACGCGCTCGGTGCGGCGGGGCGCAGGACCACCTGGCTCGATGTCAGCCACGCGTTCCACTCGCCGCTGATGGAGCCGATGCTCGCGGACTTCCACGCGGTGCTGGACACCCTCACCTTCCGGCCGCCCACGATCCCGCTCGTCTCCAACGTGACCGGGCGGTACGCCGAGGACGAGCTGATGTCCTCGCCGGACTACTGGGTCCGGCACGTGAGCGCGCCGGTGCGATTCCACGACGGAGTGCGCGCGCTGATGGCCGACGAGGTCACCGCGACGTTCGAGGTGGGGCCCGCGCCGGTGCTCACCGCGCTGGTCGAGCAGGCGTGCGCGGACGAGCCGGTCCGGTGCGTGCCCGCCCAGCAGCGCAATCGGTCGGAGGCGGCCGGACTGATGGCGGGACTGGCCGGACTGTACGTCACCGGGGCCGAGGTGGACTGGACGGCGGTCCTGCCCAAGGCGCTTCGGGTGCCCTTGCCCACGTACCCCTTCCGGCACCGCCGGTTCTGGCTCGGCCGACGTCCCGCCGCCACGCCCGCTTCGCTCGGTCTGTGGGCCGCGGCACATCCGCTGCTGGGCGCGCGGGTGAGCCTGTCCGGGCACACCGAGGTCTTCACCGCGACCCTCTCGGCGGCCGCCGTTCCGTGGCTGGCCGACCATGTTGTCGCCGGAGCGGTCGTGGTCCCCGGCGCCGCACTCGTCGAACTGGTGCTCGCCGCGGGCGCCGAAGTCGGGGCCAGGGAGCTGGCAGAGCTGGTGCTGGCCGCTCCGCTCGTCCTCACCGGCCGGGAACCGGTGGCCGTCCAGATCGAGGTCGGGGCCGAGGACGCCGCCGGACGGCGCACCGTCACGGTGGTCTCGCGCGACGAGGACGCGACGGCCTGGACCCGGCACGCCGCTGGCTCCCTCGTACGCACGGACACGACTGCCCCGCCCGCTGCGACTGCCCCGGTCGCGGACGCCGTGGAGCTGTCGGTCGACGAGCTGTACGGCGGGCTCGCGGCCACCGGCCTGACCTACGGCCCCGCGTTCCGGCGTGTGACCGCGCTGTCGGCGAGCCGCGACACCGCTCTCGCCGACATCGGGATCGCCGAGGACGCTGCCGGATACCTCGTCCACCCGGTCCTGCTCGACGCGGCCCTGCACGGCGCCGGCGCGCTCGGATTCTTCACCGGCGAGGCAGGACCCCGGCTGCCGTTCTCCTGGTCCGGGGTCCGCGTCCACGCACCCGGCGCCACGGTCGCGACGGTCCGGATCACCCGGCTCCGGGAGGACACCATACGGGTCGAGCTCGCCGGCCCGGCCGGGACACCGGTCGTGACGGTGGACGAGATGACGGTGCGTACGGTGCCGGCGGACCGCCTGGCGGACCGGCCGGCCGGGGCGGCCGAACGGCCTCTGCGCGTCGACTGGGTGCCGGTCGACGCGCGGGCGGCTGCGCCCGGCTCGGTCGTCGCGATCCTTGAAGAGCCCGGGACGGAACCCTTCACCGCGCTGCCCGAAGCGTTGGCGCGCCACGGGCTGACCGTCACCCGCCTCCCCGGCCCGGAGGCGCTCGACACGGGGGACGACCTGCCGGACCTGGTCGTCCTGCCGTGGCGTACCGGGCCCGAGGACGACATGCCCGCGCGGGTCCACGCCGCGGCCAGGCGGGCCCTCGCGACACTCCAGGACTGGCTGGACCGCGACCGCGGAACGGCGCGGCTGGTTGTGCTGACCGACGACCGGCCGGACCTGGACGTCGCCGCGGTACGCGGGCTGGTCCGGTCGGCGCAGCGCGAGAACCCCGGCCGGATCCTTCTCGTCGAGACGGACGGCGCCCACGCCTCGCTCGTCGCCCTGCCGGCCCTCCTCACCATCGACGAACCGCATTCGTCCCTCCGTGACGGACAGATCCGGGTGCCTCGGCTCGGGCCCGCCGACACGGGTACGGCTCCGGCATGGCGGCCGGACGGCACCGTCCTGGTCACCGGCGCCGGCGGCGCGCTGGGCGACCTGATCGCGCGGCACCTGGTCACCGCGCACGGCGTGCGCCGGCTGGTGCTGGTCAGCCGGCGGGGCCCGGCCGCCCCGAACACGGACGCGCTCAGGGCCGCGCTCACTGCAGCCGGGGCCGAGGTGGTCTTCACCGCGTGCGATGTCGCGGACCGGGCGGCCGTGGCGGACCTGTTGGCCGCCATCCCGGCGGACCGGCCGCTCACCGGCGTCGTACACGCGGCGGGCGTCCTGGACGACGGCGTGACCCAGGCACTCACACCCGAGCGGCTGGCCCGGGTCCTGCGGCCGAAGGTGGACGGGGCCTGGCATCTGCACACGCTCACGGCGGGCCTCGGCCTCGACCACTTCGTGCTGTTCTCCTCCGCCTCCGGGGTGTTCGGCGCGGCCGGGCAGGCGAATTACGCCGCTGCCAACGCGTTCCTGGACGCGCTGGCCGTGCAGCGCGTCGAAGCCGGGCTGCCGGCGACGGCGATGGCGTGGGCGCCGTGGCGCGAGGCGGGCATGGCCGGTTCCCTCGGCGCCGGTGACCTGGCGCGGCTTGCCCGCCTCGGTATGGCGGCCCTCTCGAACGAGCAGGGCCTCGCACTGTTCGACGCCGCGCTGTCCGCAGCGGACGCCGCCGTCGTGCCGCTGCGGATCGACCGGGCCGTACTCGCCGAACGGCCCCGCGAACTACCGTCCCTGCTACGTGCGCTGGTCCAGGTGGGCACCGTACCCACGGCCGCTCCCGGTGCCATGGCCCAGCCGGCCTTCGCGGACCGTCTGCCCGGTCTGTCCGTACCGGAGAGGGAGCAGGCGGTGGCCGCGCTGCTCCGTACGGAACTCTCCACGGCGCTGGGCGGCTGCGCAGTCGATACGCGGCGCGGCTTCCGCGACCTCGGGGTCGACTCGCTCATCGCGCTGGAACTGCGCAACCGCCTCATTGCCGAAACGGGCCTTCAGCTCTCCACCACCGTCGTCTTCGACTACCCCAGCCCCGCCTCGCTGGCCGCGCACATCACCGAGGCGCTGGCCCGTAACACGCCCGCCCCGGAGCCGGACGACGAGCCCGGACGCGGACCTCTCGGCGAGGAGTGGGGCGACGCGGAGAACGATCTCGACGGCCTGGACGTGGCCGAGCTGGTGCGGCTGGCCGGGGCCGGACGCGACATGGGAACGACGAGGCAGGAGACGACAGCATGAGCAGCCCATCCCCCTCACCCGAGGCGGTCGTCGAGGCGTTGCGCGAGTCCCTTCGGGAGACCGGCCGGCTGCGCAAGGAGAACCACCGGCTCACCGAGGCCGTCCGCGAACCGATCGCGGTCATCGGCATGGGCTGCCGCTACCCGGGAGGCGCCGACACACCCGAGCGGTTCTGGGACCTGTTCGCGCACGAGGTCGACGCCATCTCGGAGTTCCCGGCCGACCGGGGCTGGGACCTGGACGCGCTCTACGACCCCGACCCGGCCCGCCCCGGAACCTCGTACACCCGGCACGGCGGATTCCTCACCGATCCGCTCGGGTTCGATGCCGAGTTCTTCGGCATCTCGCCGCGCGAGGCGCTGGCCATGGACCCGCAGCAGCGGCTGCTCCTGGAGACCTCGTGGGAGGCGGTCGAGCGGGCCGGCATCGACCCCACCACCCTGCGCGGCAGCCGCACCGGCGTGTTCGCCGGCATCATGTACTACGACTACGCGACCCGGCTGCCCACCACCCCTTCGGAGCTGGAGGGCTACCTCGGGACCGGCAGCTACGGCAGCGTTGCCTCCGGCCGGCTGTCGTACGTGCTCGGCCTGGAGGGCCCCGCCGTGTCCGTGGACACCGCGTGCTCCTCGTCGTTGGTGGCCTTGCACCTGGCCGCGCAGGCGCTGCGGCTGGGCGAGTGCGAAATGGCCCTGGCGGGCGGCGCGACGGTGCTGTCGACGCCGTTCCCGTTCGTGGAGTTCAGCCGCCAGCGGGCCCTGGCCGTCGACGGCCGCTGCAAGTCGTTCGCCGCCTCCGCAGACGGCACCTGCTGGGGCGAGGGCGCGGGCATGCTGGTGCTGGAACGGCTGTCCGACGCCCGCCGCAACGGCCACCCCGTGCTCGCCGTGCTGCGCGGCAGCGCGGTCAACCAGGACGGTGCCAGCAACGGCCTGACCGCCCCCAACGGCCCCTCCCAGCAGCGCGTCATCCGCGCCGCGCTCGCCGGCGCCGGGCTGCGGCCGGCCGACGTGGACGTGGTGGAGGCGCATGGCACGGGCACACCGCTGGGCGACCCCATCGAGGCGCAGGCGGTGCTCGCCACCTACGGACAGGGCCGCGGCGACGCGGCCCCGCTCCTTCTCGGATCGGCGAAGTCGAACATCGGCCACACCCAGGCCGCCGCCGGTGTGGGCGCCGTGATCAAGATGGTGCTGGCCATGCGGGCCGGTACGGTGCCGCGCACCCTGCACGTGGACGAGCCCTCGCCGCACGTGGACTGGACATCCGGTGCGGTGGAGCTCGTGACGGAGTCGACTCCGTGGCCCGATTCGGGGCGGCCCCGCCGGGCAGCGGTCTCCTCGTTCGGCATCGGCGGCACCAACGCGCACCTCATTGTGGAGGCGGCGCCCGCCGCAACCGACGACACAACAGCGCGCGCGACCCCGCCCGTGGTGCCCGTCGCCGTCTCCGGCCGCAACGAAACGGTCCGCTCGGCGAACGCGAAGCTGCTCGCCGGCCTGGACACCGCCGAGCCCGCCGATATTGGCCTCTCCACCTTCACCGCACGCGCCCCGGCCGACCTGCGCGCCGTCGTGCTCGCCACCGGCCGCGCGGAGCTGACCGAGGGCCTGACCGCGCTCGCCGGGGACCGCGCCCACAGGTCCGTGGTCACGGGGCAGGTCACCGACGGCGGCCTCGCGTTCCTCTTCACCGGACAGGGCAGCCAGCGCGTGGGCATGGGCCGCGAACTGTACGCCCACCAGCCGATGTTCGCCGCCGCGCTGGACGAGGTCTGCGCCGAACTCGACCGCCACCTGGACCGCCCGCTGCGTACGTTGCTGTTCGCGGGGGAGGGCGCTGCGAGTGCCGGGCCGGTGGACGGGGAGGGCGACGCGGACGCCCGCCTGCTCGACCGTACGGACTACGCCCAGGCCGCGCTGTTCGCCGTCGAGGTCGCTCTGTACCGGCTCGTCGTCGCCCTCGGGGTGCGGCCGGACCACCTGGCCGGCCACTCGGTGGGCGAGCTCGCCGCCGCACACGTCGCCGGGGTGCTGTCTCTGCCGGACGCGGCCGAACTGGTCGCAGCCCGAGGTCGGTTGATGGCGGCCCTGCCCGAGGGCGGAGCGATGGTCGCGGTACGGACGAGTGAAGCGGAGGCCGCCGGACTGCTGGCCGGGCGGCCCGGTGTCGCCGTCGCCGCCGTGAACGGTCCCGGCCGGGTGGTGCTCTCCGGTGCTGAGGCCGAGGTGCTGGCGGTGGCCCGCCAGTGCGAGAAGGCAGGCCGCAGGACCCGGCGGCTGAGGGTGAGCCATGCCTTCCACTCCCCGCTCATGGAACCGATGCTGGCGGAGTTCCGAGCCGTCGCCACGCGCCTCGACTACCACCCCCCGGCCATTCCCCTCGTGTCCACGGTGACCGGCAGGCCGGCGAGCGCCGCCGAACTGTGTACTCCCGACTACTGGGTGGAGCAGGTACGGTCCACGGTCCGGTTCGGTGACGCGGTGCGGCGCCTGACGGACGACGGCGTGCGTACGTTCGTGGAGCTGGGACCGGACGCCGTCCTCAGCACGCTCGCCGGGGAAACGGCGGAGGACGCCGGTGTGGAGGACGAAGCCGACTTCGTACCTCTGATACGCCGGGACCGCGCCGAGCCGCTGGGACTGGCGCACGCCCTGGCCAGGCTCTGGGTACGCGGCACACCGGTCAGGATGTCCGCGCTGTTCGACAGGACCGGGGCCCGCCCGGCCGACCTGCCGACGTCCGCGTTCCAGCGGGCCCGCTACTGGCTCGACGCGGTGCGGCAGCCCACCGATCCGCGCGGGCACGGGCAGGGCGGGACCGGGCATCCGTTGCTGACCAGCGTGATCGCCCGTGCGGACGCCGACGAGTACGTCCTGACCGGGCGGGTCGACCCGGACATGCACTCCTGGCTCACCGACCACACGGTGTTCGGGACCGCGGTGGTGCCCGGCTCGGCCTTGGTCGACCTCGCCGTGCGCGCCGGTGACCAATGCGGTCACCCGGTGCTGGACGAGCTGGTGGTCGAGGCGCCGATGCCGGCCGTTCCCGCGCGGCAGGTGCAGGTCGTCGTCGGTGCACCGGACGAGGCAGGGCTGCGTTCGCTGTCGGTTCATTCGCGGCCGGAAGACGACGAGCCGGGGCAGTGGACGCGGCACGCCACGGGCGTGGTCAGCCGTCGCGGGGACGGCGAGCGGGTTACGGCCGGCCGTCACCTCGAGGACGAGCCGGCCTCGGCCCCCGCCGGCGGTCGCTACGGCGACGAGCCCTTGGACGTGGCCGCCTGGTATGACGAGCTCGCCGATCGCGGGCTCGGTTACGGCCCCGCGTTCCGGGGCCTGCGCTCGGCCCGGCGGCGGGACGGGGCGGTGTACGTGTCGGTGCGGCCCGAAGGGCTCGACCCGGGCGGTTACGGACTGCACCCCGTGGTGCTGGACAGCGTGCTGCACGCGCTCGGCCTTGTCGAGCCGGCCGACCCGGCGGTGAAGCTGCCGTTCGCCTTCCGCGACGTGCGGCTCGACACCACCGGTGCCGGGGCGGTCCGGGCGCGCATCGAGCCCGCCGGTGAGGACACCGTCGCGGTGGACGTCGTGGACGAGGACGGCCGCCCGGTCCTGTCGATCGGGGCGCTGTCCGTGCGTGGCGTGACAAAGAGCCGGTTCGCCTCGCTCGTCGGTGGCGGCCCCGCCGCGGACGCGCTGTTCGCCGTGGACTGGGTGCCGCTGCCCACCGCGGCCGCGCCGGCCACCGCTCCCGTGCGGTCCATCCGGTATGTGGACTCGCTCGCCGACCTCGTCGTACCGGTCGGCGCGGACGACATCGTGGTGCTGCGCGCGCCGAGCACGGACGGCGCGGCGCCCGAACGGGTCAGGGCCACCACGGCCGCCGCGCTCGACGTGGTCACCGGCTGGCTGACCGACGAGCGGTACGCGTCCGGACACCTGGTGCTGGTCACCACGGCAGCGGTCGCCACCGGAGGCGGTCCGCTTACCACGGACCTGGCGCACGCGGCGGTATGGGGGCTGGTGCGGTCCGCGCAGGCCGAGCACCCCGGCCGGATCACCCTGGTCGACCTCGACGAGACCGGGCCCGAGGCCCTGCCCGAGGAGGTGCTCCGCACCGGGGAACCGCAACTGGCTTTGCGCGCGGGGCAGATGCTGGTGCCCCGGCTCGCCCCCGCCGGCAGCTCGCCGCCGGTCACGCTGGATGTGCAAGGCACGGTGCTGATCACCGGCGCCACCGGTGCGCTGGGCACGCTGCTCGCCCGTCACCTCGTCCACCGGCACGGCATACGGTCCTTGCTGCTCGCCGGACGGCGGGGCGCCGAGGCCCCCGGCATCCCGGAGCTGACCGCCGAACTGCGCGCGGCCGGGGCGACCGTGCGCGTGGTGGCCTGCGACATGACCGATGCCGCGCAGGTGCGGGCCCTGGTCGCCGGGGCCCCGGCCGGGCACCCGCTCACCGCCGTGGTGCACGCGGCGGGCGTGCTCGACGACGCGACGGTGGGCGGGCTCAGTCGCCGGCGGCTCGACGCCGTGCTGCGCCCCAAGGTGGACGGCGCCTGGCATCTGCACGAGGCCACCGAGGGCCTGGACCTCGCCGCGTTCGTGCTGTTCTCCTCGATCGCGGGCACACTCGGCACCGCCGGTCAGGCGGCCTACGCGGCCGGCAACGCGTTCCTGGACGCGCTGGCCCGGCGGCGCAGCGCCGAGGGACTGGCCGCTCTCTCCTTGGCCTGGGGGCCGTGGGAGGACGGCATGGCCGCCTCGCTCGGTGCCGCCGACCGGGCCAGGCTGGCCCGTACCGGCATGGTTCCGCTCACCCCGCAGCTGGGTCTCGCGCTTTTCGACGCCGCCCTGGGCCACCCGAGGGCGGAGCTGGTGGCGGTGAGCCTTGACCGCCGGGCCCTGCGCTCGTCCACGGACTACCCGGCGATACTGCGCGGCCTCGTACCGGCCGCTCTCCCCGGCACCCGTCGGGGCGCGGGCCCCGGTACGGACCTGGCCCGGCGCATGGCCCAGGCCGGTGAGGCAGAGCGGTTGCCGCTGCTGACCGACCTGATCCGCACCGAAGCCGTTTCCGTCCTGGGCCTGCCGGACACCGCCGTCCTGTCGGGGCGGAGCAATTTCAGCGACATCGGATTCGACTCGCTCACCGCGCTGGAACTGCGTACCCGGCTCTCCGCAGCGACCGGTCTGCGGCTGTCCGCCACGCTGCTCTTCGACCATCCCACCCCGGACGAACTCGCCGCCCGGCTGATGTCCGGACTCAGGCCCGCCGAAGAGGACGCGCCGCCGGACACGCCACCGGCGGGCGGCCCGGACGGGGAGGACCCGGTGGTGATCGTCGGCATGGCCGGGCGCTATCCCGGCGGGGTGCGCTCGGCGGACGGCCTGTGGCGGCTGGCGCGGGACGGGGTCGACGCGATCTCACCGTTCCCCACCGACCGGGGCTGGGACCTGGCGACGCTGTTCGACCCGGACAAGAGCCGGCCGGGCACCTCGGCGACGCACTCCGGCGGCTTCCTGGACGACGCCGCCGGGTTCGACGCCGGGTTCTTCGGGGTGTCGCCGCGCGAGGCCGTGGCGATGGACCCGCAGCAGCGGCTGCTCCTCGAAGTGTCGTGGGAGGCGCTGGAACAGGCCGGCATCGACCCGGCCGAACTGCGCGGCGCGCAGGCCGGTGTCTTCGCCGGTCTGATGTACCACGACTACGCAAGCCGGCTGCCGTCCGTGCCGGCCGAGGCCGAGGGCTATCTCGGGACCGGGACGACCGGCAGTGTCGCCTCCGGCCGCATCGCGTACACGCTGGGTCTGGAAGGCCCGGCGATCACCGTCGACACCGCGTGTTCCTCCTCGTTGGTGGCCCTGCACCTCGCCGTGCGCTCGGTGCGCACTGGGGAGTGCGAACTCGCTCTGGCCGGCGGGGTCACGGTCATGTCCTCGCCGTTCACGTTCGTGGAGTTCAGCCGCCAGGGCGGTCTGTCCGCCGACGGCCGCTGCCGGGCGTACGGCGAGGGCGCGGAGGGCACCGGATGGGCCGAGGGCGTCGGCATGCTCGTCGTGGAGCGGCTGTCCACGGCCCGTCGGCACGGGCACCGGGTGCTGGCGGTGGTACGTGGGACAGCCGTGAACCAGGACGGTGCCAGCAACGGCCTGACCGCGCCGAACGGCCCCGCCCAGCAGCGGGTGATCCGGACCGCCCTCGCCGACGCGGGCCTGACCTCGGCGGACGTCGATGTGGTCGAGGGGCACGGGACCGGCACCGCGCTGGGCGACCCGATCGAGGTGCAGGCGCTGCTGGACACCTACGGCCATGACCGGACCGGTGACCCGCTGCTGCTGGGCTCGGTGAAGTCGAACATCGGACACACCCAGGCGGCCGCCGGTGTCGCGGGCGTCATGAAGATGGTGTCGGCGCTGGACGCCGGTGTGGTGCCCGGGTCGCTGCACGCCGAGCGCCGGTCGGAACACGTGGACTGGTCGTCGGGTGGCGTGGAGGTGGTGTCGTCGGGCCCGGTGGACTGGCCGGACACCGGCCGGCCGAGGCGCGCCGGGGTCTCGTCCTTCGGGATAGGCGGGACGAACGCCCACGTCATCCTCGAACAGCCCCCGGCGCAGACTCCCCGCCAGGCGGTTCCCGACGGCATGGTCCCCGTCCCGCTGTCGGCGGCGACCGCTGCCGCGTTACGCGGACGAGCCGCGGACCTGGCTTCCGTACGGGCCTGCGTGGCCGACATCGGGTACACCTCGGGTGTGGGGCGCGCCGCACTCGCCGAGCGGGCGGTCGCCGTGGTCGCGGACGAGGACGAACTACGCGCGGCCCTCGACGCGATCACCGAGGGCCGGGCCGCTCCCGGCGTGTCACGAGGACGGGCCACAGACCCCCGCGTCGCCGTGCTGTTCACCGGGCAGGGCAGCCAGCGGCTCGGCATGGGCCGCGACCTCGCCGCCCGGTTCCCGGTCTTCGCCGAGGCATTCGACTCCACGACCGACCTGCTGGACGCCCACCTTGAACGGCCGCTGCGCACCGTCCTGTCCGGCACGGACGCGGACGAACTCGACCGGACCGACTACGCCCAGGCCGCGCTGTTCGCGTTCGAGGTCGCGGCGTTCCGGCTCGTCGAATCCTGGGGCGTCCGGCCGGAGTTCGTCGCCGGGCATTCTATCGGCGAGCTCGCCGCCGCCCATGTCGCGGGCGTCCTGGACCTCCCGTCCGCGTCCGCCCTGGTCGCCGCGCGCGGCCGGCTGATGCGGGCGCTGCCCGGCGGCGGCGCGATGGTGTCCGTGGCCGCGGACGAGGCGACGGTGCGCGACGTGCTCGCGGCCGTGGGCGGGACCGTCGCGGTGGCCGCGGTGAACGGCCCGCGCTCCGTCGTGGTGTCCGGCGCCGGCGACGACGTACAACGGGTCGCCGACGAACTGGCCGCGTCCGGGCACCGGACACGGCGGCTCCGGGTGAGCCACGCCTTCCACTCGCCGCTGATGGAACCGATGCTTGACGCGTACCGCGCGGTCGCCGAACGGACAGTGTTCCGGCCGCCGGTCCTGCCGGTGGTGTCGAACGTGACCGGGCGCCTCGCGAGCGCGGACGACCTGTGCGATCCCGGCTATTGGGTTCGGAACGTACATGAGGCCGTGCGCTTCCACGACGGCGTGAGCGCGCTGCGGGAGGCCGGCGCCGGGGTGTTCCTGGAGATCGGCCCGGACGCGGTGCTCACCGCACTCGTCCGCGCGGCACCGGCGGACGACGCCGCCACCGACGTGCCGGCCGTGCCGTTCCAACGCCGCGACAAGGACGAGGTCCGCACCGGCCTCGACGCGCTCGGCGCCCTGTGGACGGCGGGCGCGCCGGTGGCGTGGGACGCGGTGTTCGAGGGCACCGGCGCCCGCCGGACCGGCCTGCCCGGCTACCCGTTCGAGCACCGGCGGTATTGGCTCGACGCGCCCGGGACGGCCTCGGCCGGGCTTCGTACGAGCGCACAGGCCGCGGCGGCGGATGTCGCCGGGGACGGCGAACCCCATGAGGACCGGCCGGGTGCCTGGGCGGACCGGCTGGCCGGACTGGGCGCGGTCGACCGGGAGCGGCTGTTGCTCGATCTGGTGCGCGGCGAGGCCGCGACGGTCCTCGGCCATGCGACGCCGGACGCGGTGGCGCCGGACGCCGCGATGCGGGACCTCGGCTTCGACTCGCTTGCCGCTGTCACCCTGCGCACCTCGTTGGCGGTCGCGACGGGGCTGCCCCTCCCCGAAACCCTCGCCTTCGAGCACCCGACCCCCTCGGCCATCGCCGCGTACCTCTCGGACCAGCTCACGTCGGCCCCGCCACCACCGGCCGGTATCGGCGCCGACCTCGGCCGGATCAGAAAGGCCGCGCTCACGGCCGACGACGGCGAACGGGACCGGATCACGGGTCTGCTGCGGCAGCTCACCGCCGAACTCTCCGGCGGCTCCTCCGTGGCCGTCGCGCTGGCGGACGCGGACGACGAGGACGTCTTCGCCTTCATCGACAACGAACTGGGCATCGGCAACGAGGAGCACTATGTCTGAGGAACTCCATGTCTGACGAACAGAAGCTGCGGGACTACCTCAAACGGGTGGCCGCCGAACTGCACGAGACCCGGTCCCGGCTGGATGCGCTGCGCCGGCAAAGCACCGAACCGATCGCGATCGTCGCCATGGCCTGCCGCCTCCCGGGCGGCGTCCGTTCACCGGAACAGCTCTGGCAGCTCGTCTCGTCCGGCACCGACGCGGTCGGCGCGTTCCCGGACGACCGCGGCTGGGACGTGGACGGCCTCTACGACGCGGAACCGGACCGTCCGGGGCGTACGTACACCCGCTCGGGAGGCTTCCTCGACGGCGCGCTCGACTTCGACGCGGACTTCTTCGGCATCTCACCGCGCGAGGCCCTGGCGATGGACCCGCAGCAGCGGCTGTTCCTGGAGACGACCTGGGAACTGTTCGAGCGGGCCGGTGTCGACCCGGCCACCCTGCGCCGCAGCCGTACCGGGGTCTACGCCGGCTGCGTCACCAGCGACTACCAGGTGCTGCTCACCGAGGCTCCGGAGGACATCGAGGCGTACCGGATGACCGGCTCGGCGACCAGCGTAGTGTCGGGCCGGGTGGCGTACACCTTCGGCCTGGAGGGGCCGGCCGTCACCGTGGACTCGGCGTGCTCGTCCTCGCTCGTCGCACTCGACCTGGCCGTGTCGGCGCTGCGCGGCGGCACCTGCTCCCTGGCCGTCGCCGGAGGCGTCACCGTGATGTCCACCCCGACGGGCTTCGTGGACTTCAGCCGCCAGCACGCCTGCGCGCCGGACGGCCGGTGCAAGTCCTTCGCCGCGTCGGCGGACGGCACCGGCTTCGCCGAAGGCATCGGTCTCGTCCTGCTGGAGCGGCTGTCCGACGCCCGCGCCAACGGCCACCAGGTGCTCGCCCTCGTCCGCTCCACCGCGGTGAACCAGGACGGCGGCAGCAACGGACTCACCGCGCCCAGCGGCGAGTCGCAGCAGCGGGTGGTACGCGAAGCCCTGCGCTCCGCCGGCCTGGCCCCCGGGGACGTCGACGTGGTGGAGGCCCACGGCACCGGGACCCGCCTGGGCGACCCGGTGGAGGCGCGCGCGTTGCTGGCAACGTACGGCCGGGACCGGGACGAACCGCTGCTGCTCGGCTCGGTGAAGTCCAACATCGGCCACACCCTGGCCGCGGCGGGCATGGCAGGGGTCATCAAAACGGTCCTCGCCATGCGGGCCGGAACCGTCCCCAAGACCCTGCACGTGGACCGGCCGACCCCGATCGTCGACTGGTCCTCCGACGCGATCCGGCTGGTCACGGAGGAGACACCGTGGCCGGAGACCGGACGTCCGCGCCGCGCCGGGGTATCCGCCTTCGGCATGAGCGGCACCAACGCCCATGTGATCCTCGAACAGGCCCCGCCGCAGGTGCCCGGCACCGCGGACACCGTTTCCCCGCACACGGCCCCGGTCCCGCTGCTCGTCTCCGCACGCGGGGACGAGGCGCTCGCCGCGCAGGCCGGCCGGCTGGCGTCCTTCCTGGCCGAGCGGCCGGACCTGCCCCTCGGGGCGGTGGGAGCGGCCCTGGCCGCCCGCCCCGCGCTGCCCAGCCGCGCGATGCTCTTCGGTGACGATCCGGCCGGCGTCCTGGCCGGCCTGACAGCGCTCGCCGAGGGCCGTCCTGCGGCCGGGCTGGTGCGCGGTGCGGCCAAGGAGCGCGGCGCACCGGTGTTCGTGTTCGCCGGCCACGGCTCCCAGTGGCCCGGCATGGCATCCGAACTCCTGTCGCGGTCAACGGTGTTCGCCGACTCCATGCGGGAGTGCGCGGCGGCCCTCGCCCCGCATCTGGACTGGCCCGTCGAGACCGACTTGGCGAAGGCGCTTTGCGACGAGGAGGCGATGAAGCGGCTCGACGTGCAGCAGCCCGTGCTGTGGGCGGTCATGGTGTCGCTCGCCCGGATGTGGCGGTCCTACGGAGTCCACCCGGCGGCGGTGATCGGCCATTCCCAGGGCGAGGTGGCCGCGGCCTGCGTCGCGGGGGCACTGACCCTTGCCGAGGGCGCGCGCGTGGTCGCGGTACGCAGCACAGCCCTGGCCGGACTACGGGCCACCGGCGCGATGCTCGCCGTGGCACTGCCGGTCGAGGAGATCGAGGCCGAACTGGTCCGGTACGGCGGCCGGTTGTCCGTGGCCACGGTGAACGGGCCGGAGGCCCTGGTGGTGTCGGGCGCCGCCGACGCCTGCCGGGAACTGCACGCGCGCTACAAGGCCGAGGGCGTCCGCGTACGCCTCCTGGACGCACCCGGTGCCGGTCACTCGGCCCAGGTCGAACCGGTACGCGAGACCGTCCTCACGGAACTGGCCGGGCTCAGGCCCACAGCCCCGGAGGTCCCGCTCTACTCCACCGTCACCGGCGGCAGACTGGCCACCGCCCCGGACGCCGCCTACTGGTACCGGAACCTGCGTGAACCGGTCCGCTTCGACCGCGCCGTCCGGGCCGCGCTGGACGAGGGCCACCGGGCTTTCATCGAGGTGAGCGGCCAGCCGGTGCTGGCCGCCGCCATCGAGGACCTGGCGCACGCCGCGGAGACGGACGCGGTCGTCATCGGCACGCTGCGGCGCGGCGAGGGCGGCCCGGAGCGGATGGCGACGGCGGTTGCCGAGGCGTACGTACAGGGCATAGGCGTCGACTGGTCGTCGTCGCTGCCGGACGCGTCCGAGCCGGTCGACCTGCCGACCTACGCGTTCCAGTCCCGACGCTTCTGGATCGAGGACACGACATCCGGCCGGGCCCGCGAACACCGGCCGCCGGCGCCGGTGCCCGGGGAGCGGGCCGATGCGGGGTTCCTCACCGGCCTGGCACCGGCCGAACAGTACCGGCGGCTGCTGGACCTGGTACGTACGGAAGTCGCCTCGCTGCTCGGACATGAAACCCCGGGCGCGATCGACCCGGACCGCTCGTTCCTGGAACTGGGAATGGACTCCGTCGTCACGGTCGCTCTGCGCAACCGACTGGCATCGACCACCGGCAAGAGACTGACCGTGCGCCAACTCTTCGACCTGCGCACAGCGGACGCACTGGCACGGCATCTGCGCATCGAACTGTTCGGCGCGGATCGCGCCGACGGCGCGCAGGACGACACGGCCGCCCGCGCGGCTGGCACCGCCGGTGGCGCGGCCGGCACCGGCGACCGCGCCGTCGACCCGGCTGGCGTCGCGGCGGTCCGTATCGCAGACGGCATCGCTGATGGCGCCGAGGGCAGCACCGTCGATCCCGCCGTGTACGGCGGTACCGACCACACCGGACGCCCCGCCCCCGGCGCGCTGCGCCGCGCGGCGGCGGACGCGGCCGCGTCCACCGATCCGGACCGGATCGCCCTGTTCGGCGAACGGGTGGCCGAGGCGGCCACCCGGCTGCCGCGCTTCGACGTGGCCCAGGCGCGAGACGTGCCCAGGGCGTACGACCTCGCCGCCGGCCCGGCCGGGCCGATGCTCATGTGCTTCCCCACCGTGCTGGCCACGTCCGGCGCCCACCAGTTCGTCCGGCTGGCTACGGAGCTGACTGGCCGGCACGCGGTGTGCGCCTTCGAACTGCCGGGTTTCGCCGGCGAGGAGCGGCTGCCCGCCTCGTGGGCGTCGCTGGTCGACGCGGCGACCACGGCGGTGACGGCGCGAGCGGAAGGGCGGGCCGTCGCACTGACCGGCTACTCCTCGGGTGGCCTCCTCGCCCACGCGGTGGCGGCCAGGCTGGCCGCGTCCGGCACCCCTGCCGAAGCTCTGGTCCTGCTGGACACCTACCCGCCGGGCCCGCTCACCCTGGCCGGGCTGCCGCCTGCGCTGCTGTCGGGCGTGGCGCGCGGACTGGACGTGCTGGAGGCCGACGACCGCCGGGTCGCCGCGATGGGCGGCTACCTTCCGCTCATCGGCCAGTGGCAGCCCACCGACCCGGCCGCGCCCACCCTGCTGATACGGGCGGCCTCGGCGCTGCCCGGGCATACACCGTGGCGCGTGCCGTCATGGCAGATGCCCTGGCCCGGCGGCCAGACGGTGAGGGAGGTACCCGGCGACCACTTCACGCTCCTGCAGGAGCACGCCGCGGACACCGCGGCCGCGCTGGCCGACTGGCTGGACGACATCACCGGTCCGCGCGAGTTGGAGTGGTCCGCGTGAGCGCCCGGACCACCGTACTGGTGGTCGGCGCCGGCCCGGTCGGACTCGCGGCGGCCGCCGAGCTGCGCCGGTTCGGCGTCAGCGTACGGGTGGTGGACGCCGCCCTCCACCCGGCAACCGGCCCCCGGGCGATGCAACTGTGGCCGAGCGGGCTCGCGGTACTGGACGACCTGGACGTGCTGGAGGAAGCCGGCCGGCTCGGTCAGCCGGTGCGGGCGATGCGGTTCACACTGGCCGGCCGCCGTCGCTTCGACCTCTCCCTCGGCCCCGCCGACCAGCCCCTGCTGCTGCCCCAGCACCGGACGGAGGAACTGCTGGACCGGGCCCTGCGCGGGCTGGGCGGCATCGTCGAACGGGGTATCCGGGTGACCGGTATCGAGCAGGACACGACCGGCGTACGGGCGAGCACCGACGGTCCCGGCGGACCAGGCGTGATCGAGGCGGACTGGCTGATAGCCGCCGACGGAGTGCGCAGCACCGTACGCACCGCACTGGACGTCGAGTTTCTGGGCGAACAGGTGCCGATGCCTCTCCTGCTCGCCGAGGGCAGGCTGACCGAGGACATCGAGCACGGCGCCGTGCACTACTCCATGTCCGAGAAGGGGTCCCTGGTGTACGCCCCGATGCGGGACGGAACGGTCCGGATCTACACGGCCGTCCCGCCGGACACGCCGCTGACCGAGGAGACCGTCCAGCGCCTGCTGACGGAGCGCGGTCCACGCGGTATGCGCCTGGCCCGGCTGGACGTGGTGCGCGAGTTCACGAGCGCCGAGCGGATCGCGTCGCGGCTGCGGGTGGGCCGGTGCTTCCTGGCCGGAGACGCTGCTCACACCCATGCCCCGCTCGGTGGCCAGGGCCTCAACCTGGGCCTTCAGGACGTACGGAATCTGGCGTGGAAGCTGGCGGGCGTGGTGAGCGGCGCACTCCATCCGGACGTGCTCGACACATACGGACAGGAACGCCGCCAGGCCGCCGAGCAGACCGTCCGGGCCACCCACACCATGCTCCGCGTTTTCATGCTGCCGCCGTTGGCCGCCAGGGTGCGTGACCTGGTGTGGCAGGCGCTGGAGTCCGCCGGTGTGCTGCGCCGGTGGTTCGTGCCCCTGCTGGCCGGGAGACGAGTGCGCTACGAACTCCCGGGCCCCGGCCGCCGGGCAGGCGCCCGCGCCCCGCAGTGGGCCCTGGCCCATGCGCCGGACCACCGCCTGGCCTTGGTCACCGGTGACGCGGCCGCACACTGGGCCCGAGCCCTGGCAGCCCGTCGGCCACACCTGCTGACCCACCGCACGGCACCCCACCGCGGCTTCCTCCTGGTCCGTCCGGACGGCCACATAGCGGCAAGCGGCTCCACCGCGGCCGACCGGGAAGCCGTGACCCGCCTGCTCGACGCGCTGGACGCGACGGCGAGGAGGGCGAACAGCACGGACCGCGACGTGCGTGGCGCGGGGCGTCCTTGACATCCACAGCTTGAAGCAGGCGTCGTCCAGGCGCTGTCACGTTGTTGGGCGCGCGTACATCTGACGGTGTGTCGGGGTGTGGTGGGGCGGGTTCGGGAGCCGTGTTCAGGCCGTGGTGGGCTGGCCGGTGGCGCCTGTGATGTGCTCCCAGATGGCGAAGCGGATGGTCATCTCGGCTCGATAGTGGTGTGCGGTCATCAGGTGGCGTCGGGGCCGGAAGTGGGGTGAGATGCCGCTGAACGCGGACAGGAACCGCTGCGCCCCGCCGGCAGAACGGAAGCCCTTCATCGCACGTTCACGCTGTCGGGTGGGCTGGTGACTGTTCTCCGCCCGGTTGTTCAGGCCCTTGTGCGAGCGATGCTGCACCGAGGGCATGACCTCGCGGTGAGCCGCGCCGTAGGAGCGGAGCTTGTCAGTGACGATCACCCGGGGCGCGGCACCGGTCTTCTTGAGGAGTGTGCGGAAGAAGCGCCTGGCCGCAGCCTTGTCCCGGCGGTCCTGCACGAGGATGTCCAGGACATTGCCGTCCTGGTCGACCGCCCGCCACAGATACTTCTGCTCACCGTTGATCTCGATGAAGACCTCGTCCAGGTGCCACTTGTCCCCGGGGCGGGGCCGACGGCGGCGCAGCGCGTTGGCGTAGTCCTGCCCGAACTTGGCGCACCACCGCCGGACGGTTTCGTGGGAGACGGCGACACCACGCTGGAGCATCAGCTCCTCAACCTCACGGAAACTGAGCGGGAACCGGAAGTACAGCCACACGCAGTGCGAGATGACCTCAACCGGGTATCGGTGCCCCTTGTACGACGGCGGTGTACCCACCACGGACGGCTCCCCCCAACGTGATCAACCCCGAAGATCATCCCACGAGCCAGCCAACGTGACCGCGCCCTCGGGCGCGTTCGCCCAGGTCTGCGACCGTTTCGGGATCCGCAGGAGCATGGGCCGCGTCGGGTCGAGTTACGACAACGCCCTCGCCGAGAGCTTCTGGCAGGGACTGAAGAGAGAGACGATGCACCAGAGGCTCTTCACGACGATCAGCCAGGCCAGACTGGAACTCTTCCAGTGGCTGACGTACTACAACGGGCGAAGGCGCCACAGCTCGCTCGGCTACCTCTCACCCGTCGAGTTCGAACAACAGCACCAGACAGAACGTAGACTCACACTCGCGGCATGAACCCCTGTGTCCACACTCCGGGGGGCACCTCACAGCCGCCATGTCCCCTCCACCGTGTAGCCGACGTGGAACAACCGTCCGATCAGAGTCTTCACCCGGGCCAGTGTCCACCGCTGGTCAGCCCAGCCATGGGCGAGCGGGCCGCGCTCCAACTCCCGCCCCAGTTAGGCAATTTGGTCTGCCGAAAGCCTCGGACGCCCTGGCGATCCCTTCGACCGGACACCCTCTTCACCCCGCTCACGCCACTGACGGCGCCAGCGCTCCACCGACCGCTCGCTCACCCGCAGCGCGGCCGCGATCTCCCGGTTCTTCGCGCCACTCTCGAAACGACCGACCGCTTCCAGCCGGATCCGCTCTCCTGCAGCCCTCTTGGCATCGGTCAAACCGCCACCCTGCGCGTATCTCACACCCCACAGCTACCGACCCGACTCAGCCGATGTCAGGCGAACGGCCCGACATCACCCAATCAAGTTTCAGTAGCGGGCCGAAGGAGTGAACTTGCGTCAAGGCGCGCGCGGATGGTCGGCCCACCCAGCGGTATGACGTACACGGAATCCGCAGAATGGCATGAAGTCACCAATGAAGAGGTGGAATGTGATCAGGGAAATTGCTGTCGTCGCGGCTCTTTGCGGCGGTCTTGTCTTCGCCAACGCGGGCTTGGCCGCCGCCGCCGGTTCCGGTGGCTATGGCGGGGAAAAGGGTTGCTCTGTCTGCTCCGCCGGTCAGGGCCCGGATGTTTCGATCGGCAGCGGCAATAAGTACATCTACAACCCTCAGATCCTGGGCAACCTCCTCAACCTGCTCTCCCCTCCTGCCATGGGGGGCGGCGGGGGCAACGGTGGCGGCAACAGCGGAGGCAACAGCTGACCCCGCCCGGCTCCGGCACGTTCTCTTCGGTCTCCGTGGCCCGGCCGGGGATGTGCCGCAGGTAGCGCATGCACGGGCCGGCCGGGCCGTTCGGTGCGGTCTGCCGATCACCGGCGTTGCGATCCCGGCCGGTCTCCGGGCCAACACGCCTACCCCGTCGGCTCCTGCGGTGCCGTCATTACGAGACCCCGGGCGCCATCGTCCGGGGTCTCGCGGTGCACTGTGACGTGTCCGGCGGGTTCAACGACCGGCCGCGGCCGGTGTCAGGCCCATTCCACCCCGAGCTCGGCGAGGACCTGGCGTTGTTCGGGGGTGAGTTTGTCGCGTCGGCTCTTGGTGTTGCTGATGAATACGCCGAGTTTCACGAGGTGTTTCTGGCCGTCGATGTCGATGGGTTCTTCGTGTTTCCTCGGGACGGGCCGTTCGTGTCCTTCCCTCTGGAGGTACTGGGCGAGGGCCGCGACCCCTCGCCGGAAGGGTGCCGACAGCCCGCCCGCCCCTCTTCCCGCGCGGGCTGTCACCGGGGCGGGTTCCGGCGCGTCGGGTGTTACGCCGAGCCCGCCGAGCCGCTCCTGCTGCTCACCGCTCAGCTGCGCCCAGGTGTGCGCCCGCCGTTGCTGTGCCAGCCACTTCCCCAGGTCGTCACCCTCGAACAGCACACCGGGTTGGATGGCGGGCAAGGTCCCGCCGGCCTCGGTGTCGGCGAGGTCCGCGAGGACCCGGTAGTGCCGTTGCCAGTCCAGCGGCCACGGGCAGTTCCAGTCCTCATCGATGGCGGCCAGCTGCTCGGCCCGCGTCCCGGCCCGTTCCGGGTCTTTGCCCAGGCCGTCCTTTCGGCGCAGGTTCGCCATCAGCTGCCCGATCGCCACCAGCTCGTCATCCGCCTCACCCCATACGGCGTCCTGCCGTGGCGCGAGGTGCCCGTGGGCGCGGTGGAAGGACCGCAATGCGGCGAGCTTCGTCTCCCACGCTTCATCGCCCGGTTCCCACACCATGCCCTCCTGGTCGAGGAGCTCCTTGCGGTGGGGGTCGAGTTCACCGGCCCGCTGCGCCCGGCGCTGCTGATGCACCCACCGCCCAAGGGGAAACCGCACCACGCCGACCTCGGTCTCGGTGTCGTACGGCACCGAGAACAGCCCGGTGATCTCGTGCTCCGCGCGCCAGCGCCGCAGTGCCTGGTATCCGTCCAGCCACACCAGCGATTCGGGCCGGAACACCCGGGTCCGCAGGAACGCCGCGATCGTCGCCGGATCACGCGGCGTGGAGAAGTGCAGCAGCGCCGACTCGACCACGGCTTCCGTGCCGTCCTCCTGCTCGACGTCCTCGCCCTCACCCTCGGCGCCGATGATCCGCCCGTCCGCGTCCCGCTTCACATGTACGGGCCGCTCCCTGCTGCTCCGTGTCAGGGCGCGGGAGGCGAGCTGCTCGACCAGGCGCTCGTCGTGAGAGCGGAGGCCCTGGAGGAGGGCTACAAGGGGTGCAAACGAGGCGGAGGCGACCATGTCGGTGGGGTTCTCACCGGGCTGAAGGAACACCGGCACGATGATCCGGGCGACCTTCGTGGCCCCGTCCGGTTTCGGGCGCAAGGCCCGCCCGATGTTCTGCACGATCTCGACCTGCGACCCGCGGGTGTCCGCGAAGCAGACGGCCTCGACACCTCGCTCGCCGACGATGTCGACGCCTTCTCCGAGGATGCGGACGGAGGCGAGGAATGCCCGGTGCACCCTGCGGTCATCGGCGTCGATGCCGTTGGCGAACTGACGGAGCACTTCACGCCGCTCGGACACGAGGTGGTCGCCGCACAGCCAGTCCGCCCAGACCCGGTCCGGCGGGACATGCCGGTACGGCTCCAGGTCGTAGAGTTCCGCGTCGATCGAGGACGCTGGCAGCTTGGCAGCGTCCTCGAGGAACCGGTCCGATGCCTCCGTGGCGTAGAGCTCGGCCGCGGTCTCGGGCAGCTTCTCCGCGAAGACTCGGGCCTCCTCGACCCGCTGGTGGAACGTCAGGACGGTGCGCAGGTTGTTCGCCGCGGCGTGCTCCAGCAGAGCGGTCTGGAGGAGTGCGAGGCGCCGGCCGCGCAGCGCTTCCTCGGACAGGCCCAGGACCGGTTCGGGGTCGCGGATCTCGATGACGTCGATCTCGAACCCGGCCAGTACGCCCCGTTCGACGCTCTCCGAGAGACCCAGCTCGAAAATCCACTCACCGTAGGGGCCTGCCGGATCGGAGGTCATGCTGGCGATCTCCAGCTCCTTGCCGTCCTTGCCCTTTTGGGGCCGCGGGGAGGCCAGAATGCGAGGGGTGGCGGTGAGGTACAGCCGGAAGGCGGCCGGGATGCGGGCATTGTCGTGGATCGCCGCCCACGGCCGGCCAAGATCACCCGCCGTACCATGCGCCTCGTCCACCACAGCCAGGTCGAAGCCATCCATGGACTGACCGAACAACCGCTCCCCACCCGCGAGAGCGGCCTCCAGCGGCCCCCGCACCTTCTCCTGGCCCGAGGGGGCGTCGACGTCTTCGCGGTCCACGAGGGAGGCGTACGTGGCGAACACGACCACCGGCCCGTGCCCTGCCCACAACGCCAGCTGGATCGGGTTCGTGGTCGTGTTCACCCCGAGCTGCTCCAGGACGTCGTCCTTCTCCAGCGAACACACCGCCACCATCGGCGCGTGATGCCCGACCCTGCGCCACACCAGAGCGGTCTGCACGAGCAGATCCAGGGTGGGGACCATGACGAGGATCCGCCCGTCCCGGAAATTGTCGAGCGCGGCCCAGGCGGAGGTGATCGTCTTGCCGGACCCGGTCGCCGACACGACCGTGGCACGGGCACCACCCTCCGGCACAGCAGTTCTTGCAGGGAACCCCACCCACTTCCGGATACGTGCATTCGCATCCACCTGGTGTTCCCGAAGCTGAATAGCAGGCATTCCCTGGTCCCTTTCTAGGAATTGACCGGCGTGAAAGGCGGAACGGAGAGGGTGCCGTCCGGGCCGAGCACGACGTGCTGCGCGAGCTGGGCGAGGACCTGCTCCGCGGCGAGTCCCGCGCCCTCGGCCACCGCACGAAGCCGCCGGCCGGTGGAGGCGTCCAGCCACACCTCCGCACGGAGTTCGTCCTTCGCCCCGCGCCGCTGAGCCATCCACGCCGCATGGCCGGTGAGAGCGGCGGCCCTCCGCTCCACACGCTCACGGGCCCACGCACTGCCCACGCTGTCCTGCTCAGGGTCATACGCAGCCGTTCCAGCGGCGGCGATCCAGTCCCGAACCCGACGCCACTCCGCATGCCGGGCCTTCCACACCTCGGCCAGATGCTGCGGATCCTCATACGACAGCTCACTGGACGACTGACGGGCCCAGCCCGTCAGCCCCCCGGCGGTCTCACGCTCCCGCACCGCGGCCTCGGCCACCTTCCCCAACACCTCCGCCGCACTCAGCCCCGCTCCCCGGCGGCGCACCACGTCCCGGGCCACGTCATCCGCACACCACATCAGCGAACTCCTCGATAAGCTGCAAAAAGGCGGTTCCACATGCGCGTTCCGTTCCTGAGAAGAGCCCTTCCGGGCATCAGGGGATGTGCCCTGCTTCCACCAACTCTACATGTGCATTCTTCCAGAAGGGCACGACTCGCAAACCCGCCGCCCCCACCCCTCATAGCCAGCCCGGCCCGCGCCAGCGGGCCCCAGGTCCTGGAGGCGCAGCCGGAAGGACCGTCAGGCGGGGGAGCGCAGCGGACCCGCCGGGAGCGCCCCGCGCTCCCCCAACTCCCGCACTGGAGGCCCCACTAGCCGCACCACCACACCCCAGCGGCACGGCCGCGCGATGCGCGGCCAACCGGGCGCGCAGCGGCCCGCCCCACTGCCTCCAGGAGCGCAGCGGAGGGAGGCGCCCACGCTCCGCGTGGGCGAAGGGAGCGCAGCGCCCGCGCCCCTTGCACATCGCGCAGCGATGTGGTACC
>NZ_CP108466.1 GCF_036226405.1 Streptomyces sp. NBC_01260
CCGCAAGCGGAATTCCAGGAAAGACGCTTCGCGCCTTTCGGGTGGCTTATCGCCGCCCTTTCCCTATTCCTTAGCCCAATTCCTCGCGCTTCGCGCATCGGTGAATTCAATTCGAAGATTTGCCAAATCTGATGAATTCTAGAAATCCTTCCTTACCTCGATTTCGGCATTTCGAGACCCCCTTTAGTTGCCCATTCTCTACCCCTGAGACGACCCTTATCGAGCCTTCCTAGATTCCCTTTCTTCGCATTTTTGAGAGTTTATAGCATCCCCTTTCGAGTGCATCAACCCGCGAATCCCTATGTACTGTTGGCAGTTTTCCATGACACCCCCGACGGTCCCAGGCATGGAAAAGCCCCCTCCGGAGAGGGGGCCATTCCTGCGTTTTAGCTGGTCAGGAGTACCGGACGCGCGTGCCGGTACTCCTGCCTACGCGTTCTTTTCCTGTGCTGCGTAGTAGGCGAGGATCTGCGATTCGGTGAACAGTTCCTTTCCCTTGATGATGGTGGGCTTCGGGAAGTCCTCACGGCGGGTCTTGTTGGCCCGCAGGGTGTCGTACTTCGGCACGCCCTGGCCGGGGCCCAGGCGGCGCGAGATCTCGGCCAGGCTCAGCAGCTCCGGCGGTGCGGTCGGGTCGGGCTGAGCGGCCTCCTGAGCGCCGTGGGCGCCCTGGGCGGGGACCAGGCGCAGCCTGTCACGCGAGGGCGTCACATCGGCCTCTGAGAGCGTCACATCGGCCCCGTCGTGTGACGGGCGACCTGCGGTTTCGTCGCTGAGACCCCCCTCCAGGACCCCCTGGGGGCCGTTGAGGGCTCCGTCACGTGATGTGGCCTCCACGCGGCCCCGGAGGAGCTTCGGGATGCCCCGGGGGCTGTTGGCCGGCGGCTCGCTGTAGAGGCCGCGGTCGCTCCAGCCGAAGCGCTCGCGGAGGTCGAGGTAGTACTGGTTGTAGAGGTCCTTGGCTTCCTCTTCGCTGGCGGCGCGCTTTCCGCTTTCCTCGTTCTCGTCGGGAACGAAGAGATACGGGGTCTGGTAGGAGAAGGGAATTCCGTCAGTGACGGTGACCATGCGGCCCGCCTTTTTCACGCTGGGCGGCATGATGCTTTTCGGGAGTCCGGTAATGCGCTCCCACTGGTGGGGGTCGTAACTACCGAGCACCTTGAACTGGAAAAGCGGGCGGAGTGACTGGCCGCTGAATTCGTTGTCCTTGAAGTCCTGGAATACGGCCAGCAGGTGGACGTTGGCCGCGCGGCCGAAGCGGAGAATGCGGGCTACGGCCTCTTCCCAAATCGGGTCGGCGGCCGGGTCCTTATCCTCACCGGTCTTGGTGCGAATCTTGTTCCACACGTTCCGGAGGATTCCGGCGAGTTCGTTGGTCTCCTCCAGGAAGATGTAAAGCGGGTCAAACTCGGTCGCGGTTCCCTGCTCGATTTCGTAGAAACGGGCCATGACGACGTCGGCGCCCCAGGTAAGCGCGCGGCGCATATCCAGGCCGTTTTCCGGGTCCTTGTAGAGGTAGACGCCGGGGACATTTACGAGCGGTGCGAGGCTGATGAGCTTCGGGTCAATGCCGAGGATGATTCCGCGCTTCATGACCATCTGGACGGCGAGCCACTGGAGTGTCGTGGACTTGCCGCCGCCGGAGCCGACCGAGAAGGCCCAGTGGGAAACTTCGCCCGCCATCTTCCGGACGACCAGTTCGTTGTTCTCGTCCGCGCCGAGGAGGAATTCGTCCGGCGCGAGGTTGGCCAGCGCCTCCTGGACGCGCGGCTCGTTGATATCGACGGCCTTGGGCGGCGTGGGCTTCGGGGCCGGCGGCTTGGGCGGCGGCTTGTGGGTGTAGACGGCGGTGGCGTGCTCGCCCTGGAAGCTGAACCGCCCGGCCCACTCCCCCGGCAGTCGGGAGTTGATGAGCTTGGAGACGGTGTCCTTCTCGATGTCCGAGCCGCGGAACGTCCAGGGCAGGCGCAGGACGATGCGGGCGCCCGGGTCGGCCAGGTGCTCGGGGAGCTGGAGCCAGCTCTCGCGCGGCTCGTCGTCGGGGAGGCCCAGGTCGTCGCGCAGGATCGTCCAGACCTTCGGGCCGTAGACGGCGTCGTCGCCGGGCTTCTTGGGCTGGTGGCGGTGGGCGAGGACCGAAAGGCCGGCGGCGGCGACGACCAGGGCGACGATCGTCCAGGTGCGCCAGGCCGGGACGGTGAGTCCCAGCAGGGCGACCGTGAGGCCGAGGCGGGTCAGGCCGCGGGCGGCGTAGGGCCAGCAGTGCCAGGCCCGCAGGGCGTGGGCGAGGGTGCGCACGACGGGTGCGACGACGCCGTACACGGCCCGTACGACGCCTGCGGTGGCCTGGTACCACCCGTGGACCTTGCGGGCCATCTTGACGGCCCAGCGGACCGCACGGACGGCCCAGTCCAGGAACGCGGCGCCGCGTCCGGTGTAGGTGCGGAGCCAGGTCGCGGCGTTGCGGGCCCAGGGGCTGGGCTGGCGGCGCGGGGTCTTGACCAGGCTCACGCGGGGCGGGGCGAAGGCGATGGACCCGAGCTGGACGGCCGGGGCGTCGAGCGGGTCGGTGCGGCGAGTGCCGGCGCGGAAGAAGGTCGCGTTGCTGCGGGGTTCGCCCCGGAGCTCCCGGCCGCCGTAGAACCGGGCGATGGCCCAGACGGCCTTGAAGAGGGCCACCAGGCCGCCCCAGAGGCCCTTGAAGAGGCTGACGAGGCCGTGCAGGAAGCCTTTCCCGGACGGCCGGACGGTGCCGCCGCCCTTCTTCTTGCTCGTCTGGTCGGCCGCGATGCCCAGGACCAGGAGGATCCCGAACATCGTGGTGTTCCCGCCGGGCAGGGTGGCCGCGCCCCAGTTCCAGGCGGCGGCGAACGCGTCGGCGACCCAGCCGCCGTTTTCGGTGGCCGGGTCGGGTGGTGAGCTGGTGTGGGCCGCGAGCGCGGCGGTCATGCTGTGCACGGGATTCCCCTCGGTGTTCGTGCTGGAGGGATCCGGCCGCCCGGCAGGTGGTGAATCTCTGGCAGGAGAACCTGCCGGGCGGTGCCGAATCCTGATCTTTGCGAGTGGGTCTGACACCGTGCGGCCTCCGTCCTGTGGACGGAGTCCGCGTAGTGCCCGTAGAGGTAGGTCGAGCCGTGGCCGTGTGACATCGCGGCCGGTACTTCTCTCTTGGGACAGGTGTTTTTTTTGGCCGCTGTGTGACAGCGCGGCGGGACTTTTTTCGGGTCAGAGGTACTGGCCGACCGGAGCGGACTCGGTCTGCTGGGCGTCCGCCTTGGCCTCGCGGAAGTACTTGGTGACCGTGGACTTCGTGGCGGGGTCGTCGACGTCGCGGTTGTGGCGGGTGGCGATGGCGTCGAGCACCGTGCGGACGTCCTGGACCCCGTCCGCGACCATCCCGAAGACGTCGGCGCGCATGGACCGCTTCTTCTTCGGCTCGGTGCGGACGACCTGGAGGTCGGGGCGGATGTTCTGGCCCTCTTCGGCCTGGTCAGAGCCCGTGTCGGTCGGACGTCCGTTCCCATCCGCCGGGATGGTGGACTCCTGGGCTCGTGAGTCCATGACGTCGTCAGCGGATGCGGCGGGGAGAGCGGGGCGGGTGGTGGCGGACGTCAGGGCCGGGAGGTCGGACGTACCGCCGAACATCTGGGACAGGGCGGCGTTCGCGCCCGCGCCGATCCGCTCGCGCTGGATGTCCATCAGGTCGGCGCCGAGGCGGACGTCACCGGTGCCGACATGCCGGGCGAGCTTCCAGGACTTCTTCACCGACCGGGCGCGGACCTTCTTGTCCGGGTGGGACGCGGCGCGGGCCTGGTGGTAGGCCAGGTCCCGGACGATGGCGGCGGACCGGGCTTCGGCTTCGACGTCGCGGCCCTCCTGGTGGATGACGACGCGGCGGGACAGGAACGCGATGCCTTCCGCGCTGGCCGTGATCGCCATCGGGGTGAGGCCGTAGACGAGTGCCTGGCCGATGCCGGTCGCGGCGGTCGCGCCCATCGCGGCGGCGGCGGCCGGCAGGGCCCAGAGTCCGGCGCGGACCAGGAGCGGCGCCGACTGCCCGAGGAGGGTGGTGACGAGGAGGACCAGGGCCAGGACGGCGGTCGCGCCCTCACCGGCCGCGAGCGCGCCGACGGCGGTTCCGCTGCCGTACTTGCCGCTGATGTTGGTGTAGGTGCCGACGCCACCGGCCGCGCCGACCGCGATCATCGGGACGATGGCGGTGATCAGGACGCCCCTCTGCATCCGGGTGAGCTTCCGCAGCCGCGGGGCGTTCGACTCGGTTCCGTCCTCGGTCACGACGGCCGTTTCCTGGGTGTTCTTCGACTTCTTCACGGGGTTCCTTTCCGGTTGGTGACGCCATGGGCTCGCGGCCTCGTGGCGTCACCAGGGGAGGGCTGACGCTGGTGGGGGTTACTTCTTCGCTTCGGTTGCTGCCTGGGTGAGGCCCTTGAGCTTGGAGACCATCCACCCGGCGGCGACGACGGCGCCCACGGCGGTGATGCCGATGGGGACGGCGTTCGCGCCGACCACGCCGATGAGGCCCATGAGGGTGCCGCCGCAGATGACGACCAGGCCCGCGACGCAGCCGCACAGCACGACGGCGACGACCAGGAGGAGGACGACGTTGACGACCAGCTCGCGCTGGGCGGGGCTCATGGACGACTGCTCGGGGAGCTGGACGACGATGGGCTGGGGCTGGCCGATCGTGTAGTGGTACGGCACTCCGTCGCGGTACTCGACGGCCGGCGGACGGTGGTGCGCGACCGGGGCGGCCTGCGTGGGGAACGGCTGCGGAAGGTACTGCCGCTGCTGGGGAAGCTCGGGGTTCATGTCGGGTCCTCTCAGGCCGCGAGCGCGGTCGTCGGGTAGTCGGCGCAACCCGGGCAGCAGCCCAGGGACGTCGGGATGACGTAGGGGAAGGTGACCGCACAGAGCGGACAGGTCCGGCGGGCCCGCATCATGGCGGCGACCGCGCGGGCCCGGCCCGGGGTCATCGGCCTGACGGGGGCTGCCAGGTCGAGGCGGTAGAGGTAGGCGGCCCGCACGGGGCGGACCCGAGTGAGCGGGTCGCGCCGGCCGAGCCAGAGGATCTGAGCGATGACCGGCTGGCCGTTGGGCCGCAGACCCTTGGACCGGAGCTGACGACGGGTGGCCAGGCCCTCGGGGGCGAGCTTGCGCGGGAACGTCGGGATCCCGAACTCCTTGCCCTCCGGATCGAAGAACCTCATGTGGTCACCTCCTTCTCTGCTGGTGGTCGGTCTGTGGTGGCGTCGTGGTGTCGTGAGTCCACGACGCCACCACGGGCGGGGTTCAGCGGCGAGATCTGGTCACGGCGACCAGGACGGGCAAGGTGTAGGCCAGGCTCACGGCGAGCGCCCCGAGGAACGCGATGGCCAGGACCAGCAGGCCCGAGGCGAGCGGCATCCCGCCCCGGGGCAGCAGGCCCACCAGGCCAGCGACGACCAGGAGCGCGCCGAGCTGCGGGGCCCGGGAAGCGACGTGCGCGGCGAGCAGCGCGATCAGGGTCCGCATCAGAACCACCGACGCTTCCCAGGCACGATCATCGACGGCGGGCACTTGCCACCCATGTGGGAGACGCAGGCCGGGCAGTCCTCACGCGGGGCCAGGTGCGCGTGCTGGGTCCGGCTGTCGTACGCGTGCAGCCAGCACTGCGTGCACTCGCCCGCCGGGGGGTTCAGCGCCTTCTGGCTGGCCATCAGAACCACCCCGACTTCTTCTTCTCGCGGCGCGCGGCGGCCTCCTGGTCGATGACCTGCTGCCGCTCGCTCTCCAGGACCCGGACGTCGGCGGCCAGGCGCTCAGCCGCGTTGTTCCAGATCCGTTCGGCGCTGCGCTCCGCCATGGGCGACGACTTGAGCCGGGTCGCCTTGGCCAGCGCCACGCCCATCAGTCCGGCGAGCTTGGCCTGGTCGCCCACGGGCAGGGCGCTGGACTCCAGGGAGCGGACGCGGTCCAGCCTGTGCTTGGCAGCCGCGATCTCGCGGTCGAGCTTCCGAGTGTTCGCCATGGTCAGCTCCCGTTCTTTCCGGACGTGTCGTTGGACGAGTTGTTGTTGCGCTCCCGGAGCTGGCGCTCCATCTCGGCGCGCTCGGCGTCGGTCATCACGCCACCGCCCCGAACGAGGAGCGGAGACGGCGGGCACCCGCGTGCTTGCGCTTCCAGATCGCCTTCTCCGACCGGCCGAGCCGCAGCGCGATCCGGCGGTCCGACAGACCCTGGGACTTGAGCTTCCAGACGGCGGCCTGGCGAGGGGTCAGCACAGCGAAGGCCAGCGCGTCCGCGTCGGCCGGCGCGGCAGTCGGGAGGTCCCAGGACGCGACGGCGTCCGTCCAGTCCTGGGGCTGCTCACTCGCCCGCTTCGGGGCGTAGTACGTGGCGGCGGCGCGGAAGGTGATGCACATGAGCCACGGCAGCGCGGCCTCGTCCGAGCCCTTGAGCCGGTTCACGGTCGTCGCGGCCTTCACCCAGGCGAGACCGGCGATGTCGTCGGCGTCGGCGGGGCGCTTGGCGCGGGTCGCGGCGTAGGCCAGGACCCTGGAGGAGTAGAGGCGGAACAGCCGGTCAAGGCGGTCCGCAGAAGCCGCGGTGAGCGGCTGGGTCTCGATACGATCCATGGAGGATCGCTCCCTTCTGTGCACGTCAGACGGGTTTGGTCTCAGGCCCCGGTTCGGCATCTCACCTACGAACCGGGGCCGTTCTGTGTGACCAAGAAACTTCCTGTAGGAAGTGGCTTCCTGTAGGAAGTTAGGGCATGATGCGGGTACCGTCAAGCAACATCCGATAGGAAGTACCGAGGAGGCGTAATGGCAGGGACCGTGGCTGGCATGGCTGCATATCTGAAGGCCCGGATCGACCTGGGGACACTGGAGGCCGGCAACAAGCTGCCGCCGACAGCCGCCCTGATGAAGCAGTTCGACCTGAGCGACAACGCGGTCTACCGAGGCATCGCCCTGCTGAAGGCTGAGGGCTACGTCCACTCCCAGCAGGGCAAGGGCGTGTTCGTCTCCGACCGCCGCCGACTGATTGCCGGGGCGAACCGGATCAAGGGCATCACGTCACCCGGCGAGAGCATCCACCACAAGCTGAGCGCCCGCGTGGAAGCTCCTGACTGGGTGGCCGCCGACCTCGGGGAAGGCGAATGCGTCAACCGAGTCCGCACCGTGAACCGCGGGGACTTCATCCTTCAGGCGTCCCAGTCCTGGGTTCACCTGGATGTCGCTGAGGTCGTCCCGGAGGTGGACGAGCCCCAGGCATGCGACCCGACGTGGCAGGCCATCTACGAGCAGCGCTCCGGCAACCCTGTGGGCGTCGCTTCCAAGACCGTAGACGCCCGGATCACCAGCGCTGCGGATCGCGAGGCCCTTGGACTTGACGCCGATTTCGCCGTTCTGGTCATGCGGAGCGTGTACGTCACCGGAGACAAGGTCATCGGCGTGGGCGAGGGCGTCTATGCCCCCGGCCACCCGCTCGCCATCGCCTGACGGAAACTCGTGTCCCTACCGCGCGTAGGGGTGTCCGCTACACGTCGTAAGCTGCACAGAACGCACGAACAAGATCCCTAAACGCAAAAAAGCCGCAAGCCCCAAACCGGGCTCTAAATGAGGGTTCGAAGCCTCAAGCAGAGTCGAAGTCCCGGAGAAGGGCTAGCGGCGACCGTCATAGGTCTGCTGCCGAGTGTAAGGCAGGGTGGGGGAGATTTCTCCTCCCCCCTTCCAGCGATCACTCGACCAGTGGGCCAGGAAGGCTCACGTGAACCACCAGGACCAGAGCTCGCAGACGAAGGAGTCTGCGGAGATCCCCGAGCAGGACACGGGCGGGACGGTTTCGACTCTCGCCCGGGGTGGAGTCCTCCCGCAGACGCAGCCGATCCCCGGCATGAAGGTCGGGTGGCTGTTCCGCACTGCCGATCGGATGATCCTTCACCGCTCCGGGCAGAACGCGCCCGCGCTCCCGATCGGACTCGTGCCGAAGATCCTCGGGAAGATCAGCTACCGGGACGCCGACCGACGCCATACGAAGATCGCCTACCTGATCGAGACCGAAGAGGGCGCACGGATCGTCCAGGCTCACCAGATCCTGGACGGCACCTGGGCCGACGTCGTCGGCTGGGACCGGCCCGTTTCACGCGACGAGTGCCAGGCGTACGCCAAGGTCATGTCGATGGACGTGCGCGAGGCACCGGAAATGCCGTCGATCCCCGTGAAGAACAAGGACGGGGGCCTGGTCCTGCCCGGCGCGGACTCCCAGGATCTCGGCTACATGCGCACGGGCGACCCGGACGAGGATGCGGCGCTGGTCGCCTGGCGTCGTATCGGGGAGCTGGCCATGGCCGCACCGCGCACGACCCTGGGCCTGGCGGCGTTCTTCGGCGCCCCTCTCACGTCCTCGCTCCGCTCCATCCACACTCACGTGCTGGTGCTGTACGGCTCGGGCCAGAAGGGGAAGTCGACCCTTCAGAAGGTCCAGGCCGGGGCGATGGGCGATCCGGGCGAGACCTACAAGATTTTCGGCGCGCTGAACACGACCGCCCATGCGCTGCCTGAGTACCTCATCCAGGCCCGGTACCTGCCGATGACCCGCGAGGAGCTGTCCTCGGGCGGCTGGGGCCTGAAGGAGATTCAGGCGATGGTCAGCCGCGTGCTGGGCGGCGCCCGGCGTGACCGTCTCGACCAGTCCGGGGGCATGCGCTCCAGCATCGGCACCTTCCGCTCCATGCTGTGCGTCTCCGCGAACGAATCGCTGCTGGTCCCCGGTCAGCCCGAGTCGTTCGCCTCCCGCGTCATCGAGCTGCACGAACCGTTCTTCAAGTCAGCCGACGCGTCCGACGAGGCGGTCGCCCTGTCCGAGCAGTACCACGGGTGGCCGCTGGTCTGGGCGGAGCGGGCCGCGATGTTCTCCGCCGAGCGCATCCAGGAGTGGCGCGAGCTGCACGACCAGGTGACCAAGCGCCTGAGCACCGCAGACAGCGGCATCCCCTTCACGCTGGCCCGGACGATGGCCCAGTGGGTCGTGGGCGGGTACATGCTCGGGGAGGTCCTGGGCCTGCCGATGATGGGTGAGGTCGCGTTCGAGGACGCGCGCCAGGAGCTCCCGCGCGTGACCGACACGGCGGCGGTGAACAACGTGAGCCCGGGTCAGAGCGTGTGGGAGCTGGTGGCCGGCGCGATCGCCATGCACCCGGCGATGTGGGTCACCTCCACCATGCTGACCGGAGAGTTCAACGACGCGGAGTTCAAGCCGCGGGAGGTGCTGGGCTACTGGCACAAGAACTCCAAGACCGACGCGAGCGAGCTGCACGTGTACGGCGAGGCGCTCAAGCGCATGGGGCTGGAGGGCGGCGTCGTCCTGGCCCCGGGTCTGGGCGAGCTGAAGCGGCGGGGCATCCTGCGTGTCACTCAGGCGCGCGGGTTCAAGTCCAAGCCGCCGTCGGTCAAGCTGCGCGAGCGGGTGCAGGACATGGTCTACATCTTCGACGTCGACGCGGGCCGGGACGCCTGGGATCCCGCCGAGGAGAAGGTCGTGCACGACGTCGCGCCGTCCCCGGCGGACGACTCGCCTATCGCGAAGGCTGAGCGGGCCGCGCTGGAGCGGGCCCAGGAGATCGGCACCGGCAAGACCTCGGACGCCGCGAGTGACGACGCCACGGACTCGCGGGCTCATGACGCCACCACGGAGATCGTGAGGGTGCCGCCGAGGCCCGTGGCGGCCCCGTTCGTCGCCTACCCCGAGCCGGTCATCGAGGAGAGCGACCCGGCATGGGCGAGCCTGGTCGCGCGGGCGAAGAACCACCGGACCAAGGAGGCGCTGCGGATCGGCGTGCTCGGTACGGACGGGCTGTACCTGCCCAACCGCAGGCCGATCGCCAGTGTGCGGCGGCCGGCCTCGGTCGATGACGTGCCCGAGCTGATGAAGGCGTACGGGCTCAAGACCCTCTACCTGCACGGCGACCTGCTGCCCGTCCTCGACCTGCCCGCCTTCGACCCGCGCAAGGTCGGCGGACCGCAGGCCCCGGCCGCGTGCGAGTGGGGCGAGCCCGGCCCCGCCATCGCCAAGATGCAGCCCGCGTCCGGCGTCTCCTGCTGGATGACCCTGACGACCCCCGAGGGCAAGCGCCTGAGCCTGGGCATCCCCGCGTACGAGGGGCGGTTCGACAAGCTCGGGCTTCCCGGCCGGGGTGGCTTCGGCGGAGCGGAGAGCCCGGCCGTCCTGCTGGACGCGCTGATGGTCTACCTGCTGTCCACCGAGCACGGGCCGCGCAAGGACCCGAAGGTGATCCCCTACTACCTCAGCCCGAACAAGACCGCCGAGGACTTCGCGGGCGGCCTGGACCGCGACGACGTCGTCTCCCCGATGGTCCGGGCGATGGCCAAGCGCGACGACCACGGCGAGGAGGCCGGGAAGAAGTTCCAGCGCTGGTCCGGCCCGCTGGCCGAACCGATGGGCGCGCGGACGATGGTCTCCCCTCAGTGGGCCCGCAACCCCGACCTGGCGGAAGAGACCGACACCTACCTGCACAAGTTCGACCGGGTCGCGGCATGGCTCCCGGCGTTCAACAGCGCCATCCTCGGGATCGGTGACCCGACCCACCACCAGGGCGGCTGCGAGTACGAGGCGTTGAAGGCCGGCATGTGGCGGGTCGCCTCGGTCCCGCCGGTCACCGGGCCGCGGTTCGAGGGTCTGCCGACGCTGGTCTTCTCGAAGGCTTCCGCAGGCGGGTACTGGCTGTTCAACCCGGACATGGACCTGCTGATCGAGTACTTCCCCGAGTGGGCAGACGGGATGGAGATCCTGGAGGCGTACGTCTGGCACGACTCGAAGCGGGCCCTGGGCGGCATGTACAACAAGCTGCTGGGGATGCGCCGGTTCATCCTCAAGTGCCAGGAGGAGGGCCGCCCCGGGGCCCGCTGGGTCAAGGGCGTCCACGGTCGGCTCTACCAGTCGTTCCGCGGCTACCTCGGGCGCAACGACCCGAAGACCGACAACGAGACCGGCGACGTGTACGCCCGGGACATCTACTGGAGGCCCGACTGGGCCAAGAGCATCATGGCGCTGGCCAACGCGAACACCTTCCGCGCGCTCATGAAGTACGCGGCCGAGGGCCGCTATCCGCTGTCCCTGTACGTCGATGCAGTGACGTACACCAGCGAGCACGCCGACCCCGAGCAGGCCAAGCCGGAGGCGATGGTCCTCGGGACGTCGTCGGGCACCTGGAGTTCGGAGGGCGTCATCCCGCTGGCCGACGTCATCGAGCGGCTGCGGGAGTCCGGGATCGACCGGGAGCACGACAACGCGCACACCGTGATGCGCGAGTACCTGGCCGCGCAGAAGACGCAGGAGGGCTGATCCATGGGTAAGTGGTGGAAGTTCGGCCGCGGGGGCGGAAGCAAGGACGGCGAGGAGGGCCAGGCCCCGGCGCCCACGCCGGAACCGACCCCGCCCCCGGCGGCACCCGAGGCACCCGCGCCCGCCCCGGCCGGGGAGAAGAAGCCGGGTCTGCTCGGGCGTCTCTTCGGGCGCGGCCGGAAGAAGGAAGCGCCGGCAGAAGCGACTCCGCCCGAAGCAGCTGCACCGCCGACGCCGCCGCCCGCTCCTCCGGCTCCTCCCGCACCGCCGTCCCAGGGTCCGTCCGGGGGCAGCGAGGAAGGTGGCGACAGCGAGGGAGCCGGGGGCGAGGAAGGCGAGGAGGAGAAAGAGGAACGCGTCTTCCCGTCATCGGTGACCGCCTCCGTGGACGGCTCCTGGGTGATCTCAGACAGCGTGTGGCACGGCCTCATCGCCGGGACGCTCAGCGGGGAGGACGCGAAGGCGTTCATCCTGCACTGCGAGAAGGGGCGCGAGCACAAGGCCATCGAGCTCCTGGCCGCCGCGTACGACAAGGACGACATGGGCTTCGCCCGGTACCTCGACACCAAGCAGTCGTCCTGGGGAAGCATCGACTACTGAGGAGAGCAGCGACAGCAGGAAGGCCCGCACCGGTCGATTGGTGCGGGCCTTCCTGCTGTCGTGCGGGTTGTCGCGCAGAGGGTGCTGTCGTCTGCCATGACCTGGGCCGATACCCCGGAACCCCTGCCCCTCCAGGAGGCGCGACAGGGGGCACGACAGCCTCTTTCGTGGGTTCCCGGCCCCGTGGGGTCGTGACGTCACCAGTGAGCCTCTACGCTGCCGCCCATGGACATCTACGCCATGACGAACCAGAAGGGTGGTGTCGGCAAGACCGCCAACACCATCAACCTGGGTGCGGCGCTCGCCGAGTACGGCCGCCGCGTGCTGCTGGTCGACTGGGACCCCCAGGGCCACATGACCGAAGCCCTCGGGGTCGAGGAGAGCCCGGACGGCCGGACGATGAAGGGCTGGACCCTGGGGGAGTGGCGGGGCGACCCGCACGAGCTGGTCGTGAAGTACCGCGAGAAGCTGCACGTCCTGCCCACCAACATGGACATGTTCATGTTGGACAAGGGGCTGTACGCGGTCGGCGCCCGTGAGATGCGGCTCGCCAAGCTCCTGGAGCACTTCGAGGACGACTACGACGCCTGCGTGATCGACGCGCCGCCCTCCCTCGGGATCGGCACCGAGTGCGCGCTGATGGCCGCCCGGAAGCGGTCCGGCCGGCGCGGCGGCCTCCTGGTCCCCGTCGAAGCCGAGGACTCCAGCATCCGGGCGCTTCGGCTGCTGCTGCGGCAGGTGGCCGTCCTGGCCGACATCATGGACGCCGAGATCGAGATCCTGGGCCTGATCCCGACCCGGTTCGACATGCGCGACGGCGAGATCGTCTCCTCCATGCTCGAAGCATTCCGCGGCCTGGGCGACCCGCCCGTCATCGCTGAGATCAAGAAGCGCACCGACGTCCGCAAGGCGTGGCGGGCCAAGGTGCCCGTCCTGGAGTACGACCCGAAGTGTGAAGCGTCCGGATGGTTCCGCGACCTGGCGAAGGTGGTCCTGGCCGTATGAGTGCAGCACGACCGGCAACCCCGCCGCCGGACATGAGCGACTTCAGCGACCAGGTGAAGAAGCTGAAGACCCTCCGGCGCGGCGAGAAGCCCGAGCCGGACGACCAGGAGCAGCGCGACGTCGACCAGGAGCAGCCGCGCGGCCGTCGCCAGTCCCCGCCGGGTCGAAGCCGCGGGGGCCGGCGCCCGCCGCCCGCCGCCGCCGACGCGGTCCCCACCACCGTGCGGTTCGACCCCGAGGAGTCCTCGCAGATCGACCGGTTCGTCCTGGAGCTCCGCGACGACGCAGGACGCCGGGCGCTGGACAAGGCAGAGGTCGTCCGGGAGCTGATCCGGATGGGCATGGAGCACGAGCCGACCCGCAAGACGCTGCTGAAGCGGCTGCGGTGAGGCGCTGAGCAGGTAGCAACAGGCGCTGCAACAGGCGCTGCAACAGGGCTGCAACGCTTCCCGCGTTGCGGCCCTGACGTGCGTAAACGGTCGCGCTGCACGGGCAGCAAGGGACGTTGCAGCGGGCCCTTGGTGACGTCATGAGGCCACGAGGCCGCGAGTTCACCAAACACCCTTGACAGAAGGTGTGCGGAAAGCGCACAGTATGGGTGTGCGGAAAACGCACACCATCCGAGAGGGGAACACCGTGGCCGTCTCCATCACCCGCACCACCGAGTCCACCACCATCGACTGGACCCGCTCCGACGACCCGCAGGGCTACCTCGTCCAGGCCATCGACAACGGGCGCCTGGAGCAGGCCCTCACCGCCCTCGGGCTCAACACCTACTCCGACATCGCCGCCCTGGACGAGTTCGAGCGCGCCGAACTCCTCCGCAGCACCGCCCACCTCGTCAACGACCTGACCCGCCGCGTCCGGCATCTCACCGTCGCCTGCCGCGAGAGCGGCATGAGCTGGGGCACCCTCGCCTCCAACCTCACCGGCGACCCGCAGGCCCGCAGCACCGCCCGCAGCACCTACGACGCCGGAGTGCGCCAGCTCGGCACCCAGCCCCTGCCGATGACCACCTACATCTGGCGCGCGGAAGACGTCACCGACCTCGGAGACCCGACGCTGGGCGGCTCGATGACCGGCACCGTCACCGCCGCGTCCGACGAGGCCGCGAAGAAGTCGGTGGAGACCCAGCTCAAGAAGAAGGGCCTGGTCGTCAACGGCACCCTCAGCCTCATCCCGCAGCCGACCCAGGACTGACCCGCACCGCACCCACCGACAGCCCTCACAGACCAGGAGACCCACATGCTCACCGCCGTCGTCGCCGTACTCGGCACCCTGGCCGGCGCCTTACTCACCGGCACCCTCCAGCACCTCAGCCAGCGCGCCCAGCGCACCGCCACCGAGACCGCCACCCGCCGGGCCGACGCCGTCACCGCCATCACCGAGCTGGCCTCCGCACTGGCCGACCACCGACGCGCCATGTGGATCAGGGAAGACCTCCGACTGCGCGGCCAGGACTGGACCGCCGCCCGCGCCGAGAGCCACAGCACCCGATCCGCGGTCACCGCACCGCTCCTGCGGGTGCAGCTCCTGCTGCCCGCCGTCGCGCCGGCCGCGCAGGAAGCCGCCCGCGCCACCTACGCGCTCCGCGACTCGGACGGCCAAACGCCCCTCGCCGCCGCCCGACTCCACGCCATCCAGAAGACCGACGCACTCGTCGAAGCCGCCGGAACCGCGCTCGCCGCATAACTCAAAGCCACCCCGAATTGACGCCCGCCTGATAAACCCCCTCGAATTCCCCTCCCGGACAGGGAGGGGAATTCCTATTTCCAGGCTCCGGCCGACACCTTAAACCACGCAGAGCAACCAGCTCGGACCCGCCGGACGCGCCAGACACCCCCTGCCACACACCTGCCACACATCAATGTGTGGCAGGTCCCCAACCTGCCACACACGTGCCACACACGCGAAACCAGCCCTGACCTGCGAAAACATCGAACCTGCCACACATGCCACACATGCCACACATGAAATCACCCCTGTAG